>CAZBDF010000035.1:0-17153 GCA_964490385.1 uncultured Lentimicrobiaceae bacterium
GCAACGGTTAGCATCCGTTCGGCTTGCTTCGATTGGCGATAGATTGTGTCGTTGTTGTAAGGTCGGCGCTTGCTTTCCAGGTCGTCAAGGTCCATATCACCTGCCCAATAGCTGGCCACATTAACAATTCTTGAAGGGGCTCCCATTTTCAAGAAAGGAGTAAAAGCATTTATCATCCAGAAATAGCCCAGCACATTGGTGGCAAATTGCATCTCGATACCTTCCGGGGTTTCTTCCCTTTGCCGCGGAGTGGTGCTGGCATTGTTGATAAGAACGTTTAATGGGGCACTCCAATTTTTAGCAGCTTGTTGAATCGAAGATTTCTTGGAAAGGTCGATAACGAGAGGATACACATCTTTTTTACCTGTAACATTAATAATGAGTTCAACAGTGTTTAGAGCTTTGGTTTCATTGCGTGCGACAACAAAAACATTGTAGTCCTTTTCTGCCATTTGCCGGGTAATTGCTGTTCCTATTGCGCCGGCAGCCCCGGTGATTATTGCTGTGGGTTTTGTGTTGTTCATAATGACGGATTATTGGAGTAGCTCGTTGAAATTCTTTGGATTTATAGTGATGAACTTTTGTACATCATACTTTTCAGCAAATGACCTGGGCAATCGTGCAGTTTTATTCGGGTTCCATTTAAATTCGAAGGCCGATATTTTTTCATTTTCAACTTCAATCAAATCTATTTCAGCGCCGTCGTAGGTTCGCCAATAATAGGTTGATCGGTGTTTTTGATGATTGTTGTTGAATTTAATTTTTTCGACAATACAAAAGTTTTCCCATAACCCACCTACGTCCTGCCGGTTGCTGAGTGCACTATAATTTTGTATAAGGGCATTTCGAATCCCTAAATCCCAGAAGTAGTACTTTTTGCTTTTTTTTATCTCATTTCTGAGGTTTGAGCTATAGGTCGGAAAACTGAATATAACAAAGGTTTTTTCGAGCAAGTCGAGGTACTTTTCAACCGTTGGAGATGAGAGTCTGACAAGGTTCGATAGTTCGCTAATAGAAACCATTTGTCCGATTTGCAAGGCCAAGGCTTTCAGTAGTTTCCGTAAAACATCCGGGTTATTGATTCTTTCGTATGCCAGGATGTCTTTAAATAAATAATCGGAGGCCAGGTGTTCGAGCTTGGTAATTCTTTCATCGTAATTAAGGTCAATTATTTCGGGGTAGGAACCAAAAATCATAAGTTGTTCTATGTTCTCCTTAATCCATAGCCAATCCTTTTTTGATTGAATTTCATTAATGGAGAGTGGAAGTAATTTGAATTTGACATTTCTTCCTGTTAGTGGCTCCGAAATTTTATTGGCCAGGTCGAAGCTGCTGGAACCTGTTGCGATGATTTTGTAGTTAAAACTCTTATCGTCGTAAATGATTTTCAATACCCTGCCGATATTTTTAATATTTTGAGCTTCGTCAAGTGCAATTATTTTGTTGCTGCCAAACAATTGCCTGATTTGCCCTAAATTTATATCTTCAAGAACTTCTTCGGCAGCAGGTCTGTCGCAAGGTATAATCAGTGAATCAGGAAGGTCATTAAGCATACATTCAAGCAAAGTGGTTTTCCCCACTTGTCTTGCACCGTAAATTGTAATTGCCTCTTTTTTGTCCATCCATTTAAGAATTTCCGGAAGGATTTCGCGTTGATACATGATTGTTTTTTTTAGTGAATCGAGTACAAATTTAAGAATTTGGGCTTAAATTCCAAAATGGAATTCAAAATTTAGGCTTAAATATTAAAATGTACAATGTTTGCATGTAAGCGTTTTTTGATTAAATCGCATAGTGGCTGCAAGAAAACTCCGATAACTTTGTTACGTCCTTTCTGAAAATAGTTTTCTCGTCAATCGGCACGACTGCTTGATTTTCAGAATAGACAAGCCTCGACGGGATAGCGGCTCTGATTTAGTTTCCAGGGTTTCCATCCCCTCTTGCATCGGGGATTTAAACCCTTATTCATTTCATCAGTCCTTGTCTTCAATTGAACTTACCTCAATCACCCATGCATATTTGCAAGGTGGATTCTTCCTGAGTTTTTCAGGGATATCAACATAAAAGCCATTTCCTGAAAGTTCCCATTCCAAAGCTTTGTCTGAACCCAGCAAAGTAAGCTTCGCGTCTTTTTTTGGTTGTATGGATGAGAGCCATATTTTTGATGGTATTGTATTTTCGTTTTCATCAGCAAGATAAATGGCATAAACAGTACCATTCTTTTTCTGTGTCAGGCACACTTGTCCTTCTTTGTAGGGTTCGAGGCTCCTGGTTTCGTAGATGGCTTCGTCGTTGACTATCATCCAATCACCCATTTCTTCCAATAAATTGTAAGCTCCGTCCGGCCATGTTCCATCAGGTCCGGGGGCGATGTTGAGCAGGAGGTTTCCGCCTTTGGCAACAATGTCCACAAGCATATGCACCAATTGCCTTCCACTCATGAATTTGGGATTGGGGACCCACGACCAGCCGCCCCCGGCAATTATGCACGATTCCCAGGGGTAGGGCAGGGCTACTTTCGGAACACGGTTTTCGGGGGTGAGGTAGTTTTGGTTTTTGCCATGCACTGCACGGTCCACTACAATTAACCCCGGTTGTGCTTCGCGGGCTTTTTCCACAAGTTCATCCATTTTAATATCCTGGTTGATAATGTCAGTTTTTATGAAACCCGAGCCAACATTTTTCAATCTGTCGGTATAAATATTCCTGATGTTATCTTCGCTGTGCTTGCATACCCAGCCACCATCCAGCCAAAGGATATCAAGGTCACCATAATCGGTGCAGAGTTCCATAATTTGATTGTGGGTGAAGTCAACATACTTTTCCCACTTTTCAGGAAAGGCATCCGGGTCGTAGTTTACGTTGCGGTCCATGGGTGGAAAATAAGGATCCCAGTAGCTATCGCAGTGCCAGTCGGGTTTTGAAAAATAGGCACCGGCCCACAAACCTTCATTTCTGAAGGAATCAAAAATTTCCTTTGTTACATTTGATTTTGGATTTGAGTTGAAGGGACAAGCAGGACCAGTAATTTTATAGTCGGTGTATTTTGTATCGAACATGCAAAATCCATCGTGGTGTTTGGTAGTAAAAACCACGTATTTCATGCCGGCATTTTTCGCTGCTTCGGCCCATTTGTCAGGATCGAATTGTGTAGGATTGAATGTTGTCTGGAGATTTTCATAATCCTTCACGTAATCAAAATAGTTTTCATAGCTACCTTTCTTCCGTTCGCACCAACCATAATCTTCAGGGCAAAGCGACCATGACTCCACAATGCCCCATTGGCTGTATGCGCCCCAGTGCATCAGCAAGCCAAATTTCATATCCTGCCATTGTTCCAGCTTTTCCAAAACAAGTGGGTCTGTTTCGGGAACGTATTTTTCGGATTCCTGGGGGAATACTGAAATTGTTGTAAACATGCAAATAAATGCCAATGCAATAATTATTCTCATTCAAGTATTATTTATGTTTGTTATGATGCCTAATTCATTTTGTTAAAATCTTTAATAATATATCCGAATACTTGTAGCTTTAGTGCATAATTAGTGTTCGTCTATAAAGTCGGTATTTTTCACTAGCCCCAGGTTTTCCCAAAGGGATGCCTATGGCATAACCCGGGGATTAATAAAATTTTCAGAGCCTCCCCCTCCTTTTCGCTGTCAATGCCGAAGGCATTGACAGCGAAAAGGAGGGGCTTTTTTATCCTTCCAATTCAATCCCTGCCCTAAAGGACAGGGCTATTGCTATTTTAAAAATCTCATTAAAAAGACGAACACTAACTAGTTAAAGCCTCGACAGCGTTTCCCTTTATTTAAATTTGAATATTTTTGGTAAAAATAATGAATTGAAAAAACAATTCAAAATTCCTTTATCAAATTTAATTGGGAATAAATTGCATATGTTGTTTGTCAAATAATCAAAAACACGAAAACTTGTCGATAAATTATTCTGGGATAGAAGATCAGGAGTTGGTTGAAAAAGCTAAAGGTGGAGATAAGGTGGCTTTTTCGATGTTGGTACGGAAGTATGAGCAAACCGTTGCTGCTGTTGTGATTGGTATGTTGGGCGATAGTGCTGATGCTGAGGATGTGGGGCAGAACGTTTTTATCAGGTTTTACAAAGCATTGGGCGATTACAGGGGTGAGGCTGCTTTAGGAACATATCTGACCAGGATTGCCATCAATTTATCGCTCAATGAGCTGAAACGAAGGCAGCGCATGAATTTGTTCTTTTTCAGGCCTGCTGCGGATAGTCCTGGTTTAGACTTGAAGGATGAACAAAACAGGCAGGACGAATACGATACCAAACAAGCAGTTCATCATGCTTTGCAACAGCTCGAGCCTAAATTCAGAAGTGTTGTTGTTTTAAGGATGTTGCAAGGGTATTCAACCAAAGAAACGGCGGAAATACTAAAGTTACCTCTTGGAACGGTACTCTCACGCCTTTCGAGGGCGCAGGATAAGTTGAAGGAATTATTAAAATATTTAATCGAATAAGCCATGGATAAAGAAATGTTACACTTGCTCAACAGGTCGTTTGATGAGGAATTATCTTCGGCTGAGCAGGATAAATTGGAAAAGGCCTTACAGGAGTCACCGGATTTACAAAAGGAGAAAAAGAAGCTGGACTTACTCAGGGGTATTTTCGATGAACAGGAATATGGTTTTAGCGGTTCCTTCGAGCAGAATTTGATGACAAGGATAGTGGAAAATGAAAAGTATGAAGCTGACAATGCCTTTATGTTTGCCTTTAACCGCATAGCATTACCCGGCCTGGCTGCTGCAATTATTTTGCTGCTTTTCACCATCTTAAATAATGGCACACTTTCTATTGAAAGTATTATGGGTGTTGAATCGCTTCAAAACGAATATTTCTCAGAAATTCTTCTGTTTAACTATTAGAAGAAAATTTGAATAGTATGAACCATTTAAAAATTTATAAACTTATTACACAAAGAAAGTCATTGATGGTCATTGATGGTCATTGATGGTCATTGATAATTATTACATACAACAAATGACAGCGAAGTTAAATGACAACTTAATGACGCGAAGCAACTGACAATAATTAACCCATCAAAATAGGCTCAAAAAAAAATAGAAACATGAAAACCAAGTCAATAATAGTATTAATTGCAACCCTGATCATCGGATTTGCCATAGGGTTTATGACCAACAGCCACTTAACCAAACAAAGAATTCAGTCTTTTGTAAAGATGGGGACTTCCGACGGGTTTAAAGAAAGGTTGTATCATATCATCAAACCGGATGAGATACAAAGGGACGAGATTGACCCAATACTTGAAAAGTATGCCGGGAAAATACATGAAGCTGTAGATGGATCACGCGAGAAGATGAAAAATATTAATGAACAGATGATGCAGGAATTGGAGCCTTACCTGAATGATGAGCAGATTAAAAGGATGGTAAAGGTGCAGGAACGCATGGGACGAGGTTGGGGAGATCGCCCTCCACCCGGAG
Organism: uncultured Lentimicrobiaceae bacterium; assembly: GCA_964490385.1. Taxonomy (GTDB): domain Bacteria; phylum Bacteroidota; class Bacteroidia; order Bacteroidales; family 4484-276; genus 4484-276. The sequence continues at coordinate 5,481 of CAZBDF010000035.1, forward strand.
CAGGTCACAATAGAAGTGAAAGACCGGGAAAAGGAAGGTAGATTGAAGTAGAGAGGTGGATTGGTAGAGGATTGGTAGAGGCATGCCTTGTCTCAACATGTTAGATACAGATGGAGTTAAAAATTTAAAAGGAAACATGGAATCAATCGGCCAATCAAATTGTCAAATATCCGATGCCTCAGAACCAGGTAAAAATTAAATTCAACTAAAAATGAAAAAGACAATAGTAATAGGATTGATAATAAGTATGGCCATGATGGGCACCACAGTTTTTGCCCAGAAACACCACCAGGGTGATAAAGGGATGAAGAAAATGAGTCCTGAAATGAAAGAATATTTAAATGAAAATATTCTTCCGGTAATGAAAGTCCAGCGAATAGAATTGGATAAAAAACTGTCCTCAGATGAAAAATCCAGGCTGGATGAAATTCGTGGTGAAATGAAAGCAATGCGCCAGCAGCAGGGCGAGAAGATGAAGCAGATGCGTATGTCGGAGGAAAAACCGACCGTTGACCAACGCAAAGAGATGCGTGAAATGCGGAATAAGAAACATGATATGATGAACGAAGTAGCCATTATGGCTGAAGCCCACGACCCAGGTATCAGCCGATTGTTGGATGAAGTTCAACCTCAGATAGAGCAATGGAAGCAGGATATGATGGCTATGAAACAAAATAGCAAGCCCGATGGAAACAAAAAGGGGAATATAAACAAGGACAAACATGGCAAGCGTCCAAATAATGGGCAGCATCCAGGCCATGGAAATATGTTTGGAAAGCATATGAGCCCCAACGCATTCCTTCTTTGGGATCCGGACCAACCTTTGCCATTCTTTGATGAGCAGGGTAATTTGGAAGATAACCTGGAATTGAATGTTTATCCAAACCCGGCGTCAGATAAAATCCAGGTTTCCATCCAACTGGCGGAAGAAGCCAATGTAGGGCTTACAATTTTTAATAAGGATGGAAATGAAGTAATGGCCATAGCATCAGAAAGTGTTGCTTCGGGGCTTTATTCAAAAACCTTGGATGTCAGTGGCTTGACAGAAGGATTATACATTATAAAAGCAAATGCGGGCGAAAAAACGGCCATTGGCAGGTTGATGGTTCGGCATTGATAGCATATAGTTTTGGTTATTTTTATTCAACCCTGATAGATACCAAGCTCTGTCGGGGTTTTTCTATATACCCAAACGAGATGGGTCAGAACCAAACAGCGTATTAGTATTTTCAAAAATCCAGAACCTAAAGCGGGCTAAGGCAACAAAATTCAACATTGTCAAAAGGAAGTTGTCTCCTATGAGTTCGTATAGATGGATATTCAATAACTATTTGCATTCCTGAAATGAGGAAATCAGTTAAAGTTTCTGCGATCAAATTAATTGTTCAATTTTTTTTAGGTCTAATATAAAATGAACAATTGTTAAAAACCAATTGTTTAAAGCTTATGAATGATGAAGCCAAAGAGTAGATCGAAAAAGAAATCAATCAATAAACTAATCTTTAAAGCCTCAACACAATGAATATTCTATATATTTTACTTTTAAGCATTGGTAGCTACAGTTTATTGCAATACGTTTTTTTGCCTGCATTGAATAAGAAATCAGAATCTGAAGAAAATGTCAAGAAGTTTATCAGGCTTAAAGTTACAGGGGCAGTCCTGGAGTTTCTCAAAACCTTTTCACTATTTGCCACCATTGCATATGCCGGATTTCTGATAATATTAGGGATTATTTGGTTGCTTCATCTCGGAGGCTCTATCTCCGGCTTAGAAAGGTCAATTTTATTTATTCAGGAATTGTCAAATTTCTTTAGTTCCATTGCATCAGTATGGTCAGTAATCATTTTTGTTTTATTAATTGTTAGCCTAATATACATCACGCGAAATAAAGTAAAACAGACCTATGAAGTGGTTTTGAAAAAGCTTTACTCAGAAAAGTTTTCAGCCATAAAAGAAGCTTTTCAACGAAATGAAATAGAAGAGATTCCGCCAACTGAGGAGATGAATAAAATAGTTGGGGAACTCGAAAAGCTGGAGGAGCAAAAGGCCCTGGCACAACAAGCCCTGGCAAACAATGAAATATCACAAATCCAATATGATGATTTTGTTAAAAACATTAAAGAGTCCATTGATAAAATCAGTACCTTATATTATCAGGTTGATATTGATAGAAGGATAAAACTTACACCGGAAGAATTAAAGGCAGCTAAAAAGTTAGCGTTTGGAGATAGTTTTATTGTAAACAATGATGTTCTTGGATTCTTTGAAAAGACCGGGAAATGGGGATATAAAATTGGTTTGGTGTTATTATTCCTGTCGCTGGTAAGTATTGGTGGTTTTCAAATGACTACTGAATTAGGTGATGAGGAAATTGATATCACTAACATATTGATTGCTAAAAATACAGAAGATGCCAAGGAGAGATGGGATGCAGCTAAAGATGGGTATGGTTCGGAAGAATGGGTTATTTCGGAGGAAGATGAACAATTGATCGATGATCTCGCAACTGTAATTGAAAGCGAGATTCTTGACAATCTTGAACCTTTAGCCAATGACTCCGCCTCTGCACATTCCAGGGTTTTACTCAAGTCCGTCAATACGCGGAATAGAATACTTCAACGAGCTACTGACGCAAACTTATCCGGATCCAATCAAAAAGTTAGGGCTAATGCTAAAAGTATAGGTGCAAATTCATCCATGAGTCATGTTGACGAACTCACAACGCTTGAAAGGGATGTTCTTAAAACATATGAAGCTGTTAATAATCCGCGAAACACTAACCCCACCCTTAAGCAAAAGATTAGTAAGCGCTTAACGAATGAGCTAAAAAACAAGCCACAGCTTTGGAATGAAATAAGGCCAAAAATTATAGCACACAAGGCATCCCGGGCATATACAAAGGAAGTTGCCGGTATATCAAGAAAAGTGTTTAGCTCCGTCATGAGCAATTCAATAAAAGTATCTGGTATTGATGCGCTTGCCAGTAGCAATGAATTAGGTAAACTTGGGCAGGAATTAATTGAAACAATTGGAACAGAAACAATTGAAAATTATTTTGAGATAAAAGTGAACAATATCCTAAATAACACAGTTGAACAAGAATCGATTGCTGAAGCCCTAAAGAAGACCAATTCGAAGGAAATAAGGAATGTTGCAATCAACGAAAAAACCAAAGTTAATTTAGAGACTTTTAAGAAAAGTTTGCCTGTTGAGTCTGATGTATTGGTGAAAATTGAAAATAAGCCGCCAAGTATCAATGCTAAAATTGTTGAGGCCGATAATTTAAAGAGCATGAAAACGATATCCAAAATGAAGAATCTTCATGCGACAACAGGTGTTAATGATCTGCTTAGTATTACGGAAAGTGTTAGTTCGTACGGAGATTTCTTTTCGCCACAACAAGGACATGGCAGCAAAACAGCCAGGGGAAAACAATTGGCAAAATGGAACCCTGAAGGATTTTCAAAGTCATCAAAAATATTTAAAGGTAGTTTTTCCAGGTCACGTAGCTTTGTAAGGTTGCGTGGTTTCTCAAGAATTGGTGGGGTGCTCATCGGACATGAAAAAGAAATTAGTGAGGATGAAAGCCTCGATTTTGTTGATTTTGATTGGGAAGATTCAAATGGTAAATTGCTTTTCCATCTAACTCGACATGACAATGAAATTATTACACTTGGCCCCTTTAAGAAAAGCCTGGTCAATCATGCCCTTACATATGTTGCTGATGCGAGGCCGATTGCGGTAACAATGATTACAGTTGAGCCGCTGTTTGATTTAAAAATATTATTGCACCCTGCATTTATTGATACAAGGTTTGGTTGTCGGGTTATCGAAATTGATCGTTTTGTGGATACATATGCCGGTTCTGATTTTGAGGAAAGAGAAACCGAGACACAAAGGATTGAAGCCCAGGTAGCTTTATATAAACTTGCAGTTAAAGCAAGGTTTGATGCATTGTTAGATTATATGTATAACAAAACCTTCAATAGTGAAGAAAGAGCAATGCTGATGGAGCTAAAAAATGCTGATCAGTTTGCCCTCACGTTTCAAGAAGAAATTCATTGTATCCTTGCACTTGATGACCCCGAGTTTTATTGGAATGTAAACAACCTTATTCAGGAAAAGACAGACTTTTACGACCCCATGCTATCTTCATTGATTAGCACGACAATTAATAATGTTGGATCAACTGAGCAGTTCACAGGGAAAGTGAAGGCTTTTTTTTCAAAGGAATATAAATCAAAAGAACCATCTGAAGCAGATTTGGAAAGGTATTTTTCTTCCCCTCCGGAATATCAAATATGGAGCGGGGTGAGAGAAAAGAATTTTGCTTTAGACGAAAATTTGGATTTCCTTAAGTTTAACAATCTTACCTATGACGCTCAAAATGATTACCCGCTGGAATTTATGCTGCAAGTATCATTTACCAGCGAGCCCGGGTTTATTAGTGTTGATAGTGAAGATTACTACGATAAAGCTCCTTTTGAGTTTGGTAACTTAAGCGAAAGTATCCAGCAAAGAATATTCACAAAAGTAGATTCACAGGACAAATCAATTTTGAGGGACATGGGTGAGTTTACAATCTTACAAAGATTTTTTAGAGTTGTATTTAACGGTGGATTTGGCAATGATTTTCCTATCGAGAAATTGTACGAGTTAGCGGATATAACTACTGAGAGTGTTAACTATAATACAACTTTAAAATGGAACCCTAAACCTGGCTTGATTGAACTTTTACTCTTAAGACAAATGGAAGCAGTTAGGGATAATCTGGAGACTGATGAAGCTGAAGAATGGGTTTCTGGTTATTTAGAAGATTTGAATAATGCAATATATTTCTTGCAATCTAATGATGAAATAGTTGAAATATCAATGTCGGAATGGAATCAACAGATGTCATTTGAAAAATATGATAAACGGATTGAGGACTACGATGTTGGAGTGAAATTTGACGAAACAAGGCAAAATCCAAATCTTGATTTAGTGCAGATGATTCATAATAGAATTAAAAATGCAACCCTTGCCCGGGAATTAAGGATAGATTTAAAAGTAGATGATTCAATGAATGCCTATGATTGCCCTGAATTAAATTAACCATTAATTCTTTGATGCTGATGTTTAAGCCCGAAAATTCATGAGCTTTCTGCGGTTAAGCAATATCATAATTTTGGGTTCATTTGCATTCCTCAGAATTGGGTATTCCTAAATCGGGGTTTCCCGAACTGCATTGCACTATCCGTTGCACATTTATCCACAAACGAAGTGATTTGGATGAATTGTTCGGGTTAATTCTGTTCATTTTCAGCTTCCCATCCATAATCCACATATTCCCAGCTAAAATTGTCTCCTTTTACATCAACCAGCACAAAACCTTCTTCAAAACCTTGATAGGGGCCTGTCCACCAGGCGGCTGATGCTGCACCACCGGTAATGAATGTAATGCCATTCACTTTTACTTCTTCGATGATATGCATGTGGCCCTGCAGGACAAGTTTCAAATTATAGTTTTCAAACAGCTTTAGCAGTTCAGGTGTGTTTTTTACAGCGATACTGGCAGTATTGGGTTTGTTGGGTGTATCGTAAATCCTCCAAAAAACGGTGCTCAAGGGAATGTGTGTCGAGATTACTATGGGTGTTTTTAAATCGACTTTCGCCAGATCAGATTTCAACCAGTCCATTTGTATCGGATCAATAAAGCCTTCGTAAGCATTGCCTTCATAGGTTTCTTCAACAGAATTGAGAATGATAAAATGCCATCCCTTATGGTCGAAGGAGTAATAGCTTTCGCCGATTTCCTTTTCAAACATCTTTTCTCCAAATTCCGGGTGGTTTCTGTCGGCATTACTTTTTTCATAAATGCCATAAATCTCATGGTTGCCTAAAGTGTTGTAAACTGGTATGTTGAAGTTAGCAGCAGTTTCTTTGTAAAGTTTGTAAAGCGAATCGGCCCGTCCGTAAGTTTGTCCCAGGGCATCCATAATCAGGTCACCCCCGGTAATTACAAAATCGGGGTTCAAATTATTGATGGTATCAATAGCTTGTAAAAACCCTTCGGTGGCGTGCCGCTCAGGTTGAAGATGGATGTCGGTGATGAAGGCAAATTGAAATCCTTTTTTTTCAGTCAGTTCACTTTTTTGTTCTGTGCAACTAATTACCGATAAAAGAATAACAACAGCGATGGTGAATGGTAAAAGGAATTTTTTCATTTTGGAGCGTTTGTTGTTAATACAAAGTTCAAAAGTAAGCATTCCCTTGGAGCAGCAAAAACCTTTCCCTGCATAATTCACAAGAATTAGAAATATTGACATCAATAAAAATGCCCCGTCTTTCACAAGTTTTGTGAAGCACGGGGCAATTAAAGGTTTGCTACGGTGTAGCAGATAAGTAAATTATACCAATTGTTAATTGAAATGCGCTGAAAGCCATTTTAATGTTACAATGGTTAATGCCGTCGTAGATTCAAAGTGCCATTATGAATAAGATGAAATAATGGCGCATTTTGAATCACATACGGTATTAGTTTCGGTGCTGACTATTAAAAGCCATACTACTCAACGCCTTTATAAACATCAGACTCCATGTAGCCACTGAAGGTGTGTGTTGTTGTTCCCATAAGGGCTGAACAATTTCCTTCGAACGAAAATTTGGTATTGGAAACCCTTGTTATTGTTCCATCAAAAGCAAAATACATCTCATCACTTCCATCTGACAGCAATAAATTTTTACCGTCAATCACAACTGTACGGTTAGAATCGTCAATGTCCAGCGTTTCTCCAACAGTGATGGGAACGGCAGAAACAAGCAGGCCAATGTCTTCTCCCTGAGCAATTGATAGGGTAGCTGAAACCATGCCCACTTCGTTAGTTGTTCCTCCACCAACTTTATCACCATCCATATATACCTCGAATGTGCCTGAGTAAGTTGGTGTTTGTGGTGGGTCGTCATCTTTGTTGCAAGATGATAAAATGATACTGAATGTTCCTAAAAGAACTGCGATTGTTAAAAATGTCTTCTTCATAATTGAAAAATGTTTTTGATTAAATTGAAAAATGATAAATTGTTAAACTGTTAAATATGTTATATTGTTGAATTGTTAAATTATTATTTGGTTTTCGATGGTTTGAAGGATGATTTCTCAAAAGCTGCACTATTATCTGCAAAACTTGCCTTAGTTGAATGTTACAAACTCTACCCTGCGGTTGTTGGCTTTGCTCTCTGTAGTTCCATTTTCGGCAATTGGTTTGCTCTCACCCCAGCCAGCATGTTTCAGGCGATTGGCTGAAATTCCCATACTAATTAATCTATCCATTACAGCTTTTGCGCGTTCCTCTGAAAGTTTTTGATTTAGTGCATCGTCACCATCACTATCGGTGTGTCCTTCAACGCTAAAATTTAGCTCAGGCTGTTTTTGCATCAGTTTATAAATCTTATTGATTGCCCCGTTACTTTCGGGCTTTATGGTGGCTTTGTTTACATCGAAACGAATGCCGTTTACAATAATTTTTCCATCGGAAAGCACGCGGTCATAGTATTTTACGCCACCTTTTGCAATGCGAATATTTCTCAAATACATGTTTTCCGCCTGAGCTTCTATTGTGAGTCCCCACGGATCACCTTCTAAATGCGGTACATTTATTAAGCGGGTATCATCCATATAAGCTTTAAATTTTCCTTTGGTATATGCAATGGAAATATGTCTCCATTTGCCTGTGGGCTCTACACTCCAGCCAAGGTTTTCTGTGCCCGGATATCTTTTGTTGGTACTCTCAAATTCCAATCCGGTTGGAGTAACAGTTAAATACTCGTCTAAACCTTTATTCCATTGGTTTTTTTTGTCTCGAAAACTAATAAAGTATCTATTGTTTGTGGTTTGCCCTTTGGGAAACCAAACATCAAACTCAATTGTAAATATCTCAGGCAGATAGTCTTGGTCAGGATTTTTTAAATACGGGATAATTGCACCGCCTCCATTCAAAAACATAATGATGGGTTCACCATTCATAGCACCTATTTCAGCCGAACCTTCAAATAAGTCCCATCGACTTGGAAATTCGCCATTTTCTTCATCGACACTGGGCCCGTCTTCAAAAATAACTTCATCGCCGGGAACAAAATCGAATTTACTCCACTGCACATCCACTTTTGGAGCGGCGGGTTTGCTGGCAGCTAAACTACCTTCATCGGTAGTTGTAAAACTTTGCCATGGCGATTCAAGTCTTTGTCCGTTTCCTTCGGCAATTACCTGCCATCTAAAATTTGAAGTATTGGTTGGATTACTTGTAAAAGAAGCATTTGTTTTTGTTGTGTTTTTTGTCATCCAGTCCGACCAATCATCACCTTCTAAATGCACTGTAAAGGTGTAATCCGATTCATTGGGAATTTCCCAATCTAGAAATGGAGGAAATGCAATTACACCACCATTGGCTGGAAACATAGAAGAAAAAGCGCCAAAGTCTTCAGTGTTAGTTTGTGAATTGGTTCCCGTTGAGGTTACTCCTGCACTGCCACTGCCCGTGGTAAATCTTCCACCACCACCCGGCATATATTCACCATTTGAGTTCTGACCAACAAAATGCCAGGCATATTCTGTATTTGGTTTTAAGTCTTTACACTCATATTCGGTTTTACGCGAGACGCCAAGCATATTATTTCCGCTAGCACCCACGATGTCTAAATATAGCTCGTAATGAGCTGCTCTAAAATCATCATTATCCATTTCCTGCCATTTTAGCCTTACAGGAATAGATACTTCAGTAGCATCATCTGGAGGGTAAATACCGTGTTCTGCAAAAAGAGCATCAGGGTCTTTTCCTGCTACAGAATTACCACTATTATCAGAATTACTTTTTCCATCTGATTTACCATTTTTCTTCTTTTTACCAAACAAACCACCAATACCATCTTCCAACTTATCAAGACCCGAGCTAACCCCCTTATCAATTTTACGGTTAATACGTCTTGTTCCTTGCTTTTTGGTTTCTTTTTCAACACTTTTTACCTGTGCTTCTACAGAAATTCCGATTAATACGATTAATATAAAGGCTAATGTTCGTTTCATGTGATTTAAAAATCAAGTTTATCAGAATATTTTATTTCTTGAATTTTGTTGGCATCGTTTAGCTGAACAACAAAACCATATTTATCGCCAAACGATTCGCCACGAACAAAATACCAGGTCTTGTCTTTTTTATAGCACTGAATGTGTTTGACATCGAAAGTTCCGGGAGGGTAAAGTGCATTTAAAGCATCTTGAAAAGTTGCTGCTTTTTGTTCATTGTCGAGTATAAATGCAGGAGCAAGCAACGCTGTTAACATTGCTTTATTCATTAATACATCGTAATTGTTGTTTTGCGCAAAAGCAATAAAGCTCGATTCAGTAAAACCATAATCTCCAGCTTTTGTTTTTTCGGTAATCGAATAAAATTTAGCACTAAAAACCTGTTCGAGCGCTGCCGACTGAAAGGGTGTTTTTATGTACTCGGTTTGTTCGTTATAAAATGCCATTATTGCTGCCATGTCTTCATCGCTAACAGTTTTTGGCTTGATTGTATTTGGTGTTTTTGTGTTGTACACCCAAAGTTGTCCTTTACCACTTGCTGCCAAGTAGCTTTCGTTTGCAGTAACAATTTTGCTTATATCGTAAAGATGGTCTGTTTTAGTGTATTTTTCGACCAGGCCCGGATGCATGGCAATGGCAAATCCCGACAAGGGAAATCCGCTATTGTCGTACGCTTCACTAATCCAATTATAATCAGCATTTGTAAAGGTAAAACCGGGCATATGGTTTTCTTCTTCATTTGTCGATGCTATCATACGCGAGTCGTAAATACCTACCGATTCGCTGAGTTCCCCATTTCTGTCCATCACATAAATTGGAACGATTTCGCTTTCCTCCATCTCGTTCATTTTCACGACAACGTAACTATTGTGATTGTCTGAAGCACAAAGCATACGTAAATTTTTATCGTCGGAAAAAGGTTCAAATTCCCCTGTTTTGGTATTATAAATACGTGGTTGATTTTTAAAGCCGGTGCTAAACACCAATTTTACATGAACAGCTGTAGCATCCCGAGGCGCACGAACTTGTTCTTTTTCGGTGTAAACCTTTACAATTTTATCCTTTTTATGATCGAAAGAATAAATGGCATCGAACAAAGGCGGTCCCTGCTCGGGATTCTTTTTGATAGTTATCAAATAGAGTAATCCGTTATCGCATGGAATAAGGTGTGCAATTGTGAGCTCGGGAAGTTTAGCCGAAAAAGTTTGCATAAGCTTCTTTTTCTCGAGGTCGTAAAATGCCAGGTTTGGCACATCACCAATATTTTCTACCACAACCATAATTACCTCCCTATCGACAATGGTAGCTGCACCAATATCTTCGAGGGTAAGAATGGGGTAGTTTTTTTGTGCATTTACTGCTGCAATACAGCAAAGCGTAAATACTAATATGTACAGTTTTTTCATTTTCCTTTAATTAGATATGAGGCACAAGATTCAAGACTTAGAAAGAAGAATTTTTGACTAACGACAGTGAACTGAAGGCTGTTAAAGCTCCAGTTCACTTGAGTATTCTATTTTGCTTATCTTCCCACCGTTTTCGGTAGTTACCACAAAACCTTGCTTATCGCCAAACCATTCTTCGCAAACCAAAATCCATTGTTCGCCTTTCTGAACGATTTCATCTTCGCTACCAGTGGCACTATCCAACAGTAGCTTTAGTGCATCTTTTAATTGTTGGGCTTCGGTTTCGGAGCTTAATTTGTAAGAACTTTTAATAGCAGGCACAAGCATTTCTGCATCGTTTACTTCCACCATTTTACCGTTTTGCTTCATTAAGATGGTTTCGGTGTAACCACCATTTTCATCAAAATGTGGCGTATGTTTTAAGGTGAAGAACTCGACATCGAAAAGTGCATTTATTGCCGATGACTTTAGTGCATCGGCATCAATTTCCACTTTGCCTGCGATTAGTTCGTCAAGGGCTTTGTTTTCGGCATCGCTTAGTTGGCTAAATGCCGAAATACTACAAAGCATTGCTAAAAGAAAAATTAGTTGTTTCATTCTTTGGATTTAATAGTGTACATCACTTTTGCCCCAATGCGAAAGTAATTTGCCCCACCTACTGTGTATCTCACTTCAGGTGCAACGTTAATTTTATCGCTCACCGGAATATTTAGCCCGGCCCCAAAATTGAAACCAATATCTACTCCTGTCTCGCTTTGCTCGCCGCCCCAGTCACCTAAGTCGTATTTCCATTTATAAAATGTCATGTTTAAACCTGCGAGTGCATACAAACTTCCAATTTTCTCAAAATCGGTAATTTGATAGTTGGCATCTAAATCCAATGCCGACCATGTAACATTGTCTTTTTTAAAGAAATAGGTGAAGGTAGGAGCGGCACTCCATGTTTCGTTGAAATCGTATTTCCCGTTAATGTTGATTCCAATATTGCTAATATTGGTTGCGTAAACTAATCCCAGGCCGCCACTTATCTGGGCTTTTACCTCAGAAAAGGAGACTAAAACCATGAGAACTACAAATGCTTTAATTAAATTTTTCATGATACTTTTAATTGATTAATGAATAATAGTGATGTTGTTAAATTGCCTGCCTCGCCGTAGCCTATTCTGAAAACCTAAGTAACTACTTGAATTATGAAGGCGAAGGCGGGTT
>CAZBDF010000036.1:0-17104 GCA_964490385.1 uncultured Lentimicrobiaceae bacterium
AATTATGGAATTACCATTTGCAGAATCCTATAAAATTAAAATGGTGGAGACCATCCGCCGCAGTACACGTGAAGAAAGAGAAGAGTGGCTGAAAGAAGCCTACAACAATTTGTTTAACCTCCGCAGCGAATACGTTTACATCGACCTGCTCACCGATTCGGGAACAGGTGCCATGAGCGACAAGCAATGGTCGGAAATGATGATTGGCGACGAAAGTTATGCCGGCGCCACATCTTACCTAAAAATGAAAGCAGCCATCAAAGAGTTGTTTGGCTTTAATGATTTCTTGCCCACCCACCAGGGACGGGCTGCCGAAAATGTATTGTTTTCAGTCCTGGTGAAAGAGGGTGACATCATTCCCGGAAATTCACATTTCGATACCACCAAAGGCCACATCGAATTCAGGCATGCACGCGCTGTTGATTGTACCATCGATGAAGCTTTTCATCCTACAAAATACCATGCCTTTAAGGGAAACCTTGATTTGAACAAACTCGAAGAGGTGTTAAAAAACAATCCTATCGAGAAAATTCCATTTATAGTCATCACCCTGACTTGTAACTCATCAGGCGGCCAGCCCGTTTCGATGCAGAACATGAAGGAAGTGTATGAAATGGCGCAAAAATATGGCACAAAAGTCATCTTCGATTCTGCCCGTTTTGCCGAGAATGCCTACTTCATCAAAATTCGTGAGGACGGCTATCAGGACATGACCATCAAAGAAATTGTAAAGGAAATGTACACCTATTCCGATGCAATGACAATGAGCAGTAAAAAGGATGCCATCGTTAACATGGGTGGGTTTATTGGTTTTAGCGACCGCAAGATGTACGAGCAGGCCAGCGTTTACAATATCATGTTCGAAGGTTTTGTAACCTACGGTGGCATGTCGGGCAGGGACATGAATGCCCTGACACAAGGCTTGATGGAAGGCACCGAATTTGATTACCTCGAAACCCGAATCAAACAAGTTGCATATTTAGGTGAAAGCCTGAAGAAGTTTGGTGTACCATTGCTGGAACCTTTCGGTGGCCATGCTATCTTCATTGATGCAAAAAGGTTTTTACCCGAAATCCCGAAGGAAGAATACATTGCACAAACACTTGCTGTAGAGATTTATCTTGAAGGTGGCGTGCGCGGTGTTGAAATAGGGACACTCCTTGCCGATCGCGACCCTGAGACACGTGAAAACCGTTACCCAAAAATGGAACTCGTTAGGCTGGCACTGCCACGCAGGGTTTATACCAACAGCCACATGGATTACATTGCAGCTACAGTTGCCAATGTTTTTGAAAGACGGAATGAAATCACCAAAGGATTGAAAATTTTGACTGAAGCGCCCATTATGCGACACTTTACTGTTGAGCTTGATAGAGTTTAGTGGAAACAATTTGAAGTTTTGAGTGACTAAAGTGAGCTAAAGTTTGGCATATACAGTTTGGGAGTTTCGGGATTTGTAGAGAAGACCTGGAAGGTTTGGGGATATAAAAGACAGTCATTTTGTTTGAAAATGCTATTGTTTTTAGAAAGAAAACCTTCCAGGTCTTTAATCATAATGGTAACGACAACTATAAATCAATACCGAATTCTTTTCTACCCGGTAAACCAATCGATGTTCCCTTTCAATTCGCCTCGACCAAAAGCCGGCAAGGTCGTACTTTAATGGTTCTGGTTCTGGTTTTCCTTTTCCCTGATATGGGGTTCGCTGTATTTCCTTAATGAGTTCATTTACCTTGCGTAGGATTTTTCGGTCTTGCGATTGCCAGAAAATATAATCCTCCCAGGAGTTTTTTGAAAAAATGATTTTCATCACTCTACAATTAAATCTTTCTGAAATCCTTTACCATCCTTCATTTGCTCAATGGACTCATATAGACGGTCGGCATTGTTCTTAGAGCTTAGCAGGTGAACAGTCTCCATTATCGAGTTATATTCTTCAAGCGAAATCATAACAGTTCCTTTCCCCGTTCCTCTTTTAATAATCAGGGTTTCGTTATTTCCCTCAACTTCATCCAGGTAGGATTTAAGCCCGGTACGAAATTCAGTATAATTAGCAGCAATCATATATTTCAGTTTTTATTTGAGTACAAATTTAAGTACCTATTTGATAACGAACAAATCTATATCCTATTTTACTAAACTTATTTTGGCTTCATCGCCAAACATCAAAACAATCTCAATGATCTATTGTTATAGATTCAACCTTTCAACAATAAACTGAAGAATGGACTCAAAGAAAAAAGAAGGACGCTACGGCAGGATATACAAGCAACTTGAGAGTTTACTCACCGCGACGGAAAATACAGAATCACGCATGGCAACAACTGTGGCTGTGCTTCACCACAAAATGGACTATTTTTTCTGGACAGGTTTTTACTGCCTTGACGGTGGAGTATTGACAGTTAGAACTTATCAAGGCCCGGTTGCCTGCCAGGTTTTGAAGAAAGATAACGGTGTTTGCTGGTCGACTATCAATGGAAAAGAAACTGTTATCGTTTCTGACGTACATCAGTTTCCCGGGCATATAGCCTGCGATTCACGATCCAATTCAGAAATCGTCGTTCCGATAAGGAGTAAAAGTGGTGAAATTTTCGGTGTGCTGGATGTTGACAGTAAAGAGCTGAATTCCTTTGATGAAGTGGATGCTATGTGGTTGGAGAAGATTGTGGAGTTGATTTAAAACCTTTAATCTGTCGAATAGAAAAGTTTATTCTTCCTTGAAAACGAATATTACACGTTAATATCCGCATCTTTTAAGATTCCTGATAATGTTCCTTTTGGAATATCCTTACTATGAATGGGAACGACGACGATTTGATTACCTGGTTTTTTATAAATCGCATGGCTTCCTGTTTGCCTAATAAAAACAAACCCATTCCTTTCAAGTAATTTAATCAATTCGCGCGATTTCATTATGCCAACTCTAATGATTTTTTGGTAAGTTGCTCCTCCATTAATACTTCCAAATAGAGTTGCACCGCATCTTTTAAATTTTCAAAAGCCTCATTCACTGTTTTACCATGAGAATGGCAGCCTGGCAATTCCGGGCTCCAGGTATGGTATTCATTGCCATCTTTTTCGATTTCGAAAGTTATATTTTGCATTTTATAAATTTTAAGTTATCAAAATTAATAATTTTTCATCAACAATATTTTAACTTTAAATAATTCGGATGTAGTACATTTGACCAGTCACAAATTTTACTAATATGATTTATAGAAATAAAATTCTAATTGTCCTGCTACTTATTCTTTTATCGGCATGCAATCCTATTGAACAAACAAACGACACAGATGGCAATATCAATGCAATAACCCTTAATACTTTCATCAACCACCCCAGTCTTAAAAATGCTTCCATCGGAATTCTTGCTGTAGATTTAAATTCTGGTGAAACTGTTTTGGAACACAATTCATCCATTAGCCTTGTCCCTGCTTCAACTTTAAAAATCCTGACTTCAGCAGCGGCACTGGAAACTTTTGGCCCTGATCACAGATTTAAAACCACCCTGGCTTACACCGGAAATATTAGTGAGGGCAGAACCCTAAATGGAAACATAATTTTACAAGGAGGTGGCGATCCTACGTTCTTATCTCCGCGATTTGAAAAGCATTATAAAAATGCAATAAAGAACATGGTGCAGGAAATCCAAAATTCAGGCATCAGGTGGATCAATGGAAATGTAGTTGGAGATGGAAGTTATTTTGGATTGCCACAAATTCCGGACACCTGGATCTGGGAGGACATGGGTAATTATTATGGATCGCCGGCTTTTGCATTGAACGTTTTCGACAATACCTATTCACTCACTTTTAAAACCGGTAGTGCCGGAAGTTTATCAAGCATCACAAATACAAATCCGGAATTGCCCCAGCTGAAGTTTGAAAACCGGGTCACAGCTGCGGACAACAAGCAGGACAATGCTTACATTTACGGTTCTTATCTTTCCAATAAACGAGTTATCAAGGGCACTATTCCTGAAAACAGAAAATCGTTTTCAATAAAAGGATCCATCCCTGATCCCGCCAAAATTGCAGCACATCAGCTTTTTGTAAAATTGAAAGAAAAAGGAATTGGGATTTCGGGTGAAGCACGCTCGAATTACGATGAAAGCAAACAGGCCAAATTTCAACCTTTACTGGAAATAAACTCCCCTCCCCTTTCCGAAATCATCGAACAGTTGAATATGAAGAGCATTAACCTCTATGCTGAGACAATGCTTCTGCACCTCTCGAAAAAGACTAAGGAAAAATGCTCAGTTGAAGCAGGCTGTGAATCATTAAAAACATTTTGGGGAAATGCAGGCATGGATGTTTCCGGACTATATCTGGAAGATGGCAGTGGGCTCTCACGGGCAAATGCCATTACTCCGGAACAATTGGTTTTCGTTTTACAACATATGCACCAAAGCAAAAATGACAAAAGTTTTAAACAGTCACTGCCAATTGCCGGCAAATCAGGAACTCTGAAATCCTTTGGGAAGAACACAATACTGGAAGGTAAACTGAAGGCAAAGTCAGGTTACATGTCGCGGGCAATGAGTTATACCGGATACCTCACCACCGAATCCGGCGAGGAACTTGCCTTTGCGGTGATGGTGAATAACTACAATTGCTCCAATAGTGAAATGAGGAAGATACTGGAGGAGTTGTTGGTTTCGCTTGCTAACAATCCATAAATTTCACACTTGGGAAAATCAAACCTTGACCTTTAGAATATGGAAATACTGTTACCCCTTCAGGGTTTCGATTTACATATTTTGATGGACATTTTCTATAATGATTCCACCCTTTCGAGGGTTGTCCATTAATGGCATGAGTTAAAATCCTGACTGCCCGCCTTACTCGCCTCGCTGGAGCTACGGCGAAGCGGGCCGCAAGGCAGGGATGATATTTTTATAGAAAAAGATCGAGGAAAAACCCAAAAACCCTGAAGAGGTGTATAAGAAATTTCTTCTCCGCGCTCTCCGCGCCCTCTGCGGTTTATAAGATTTATGCGGTTGAGCCCCCACCAAAATATTTCCTCTGTAAAAACAAAGCCACATTCACCAGCGCAATCAAAACCGGCACTTCAACCAGTGGCCCGATAACGGCTGCAAATGCTTCACCCGAATTGATCCCAAAAACTGCAATTGCAACAGCAATGGCCAATTCAAAATTATTACTCGCAGCTGTAAAAGCGATGCTGGCCGTTTTTGGATAATCCGCACCGATCCTTCGTCCCATAAAGAAACTCACAAGGAACATAATTACAAAATAGATCACCAGCGGAACTGCAATCCTGACCACATCCAACGGAAGTTGAACAATGTATTCACCCTTGAGCGAAAACATCACCAGGATTGTAAACAGCAAGGCTACCAAAGTAATGGGGCTGATTTTGGGAACAAATTTCGTATGGTACCATTCCTTGCTTTTCACTTTGATTAAAATAAACCTTGTGAAGAAACCTGCAATAAACGGAATACCAAGGTAAATAAAAACACTCTCGGCAATTTGCCCCATAGTGATACTTTTTACTGCATCCGTTGTTTCGATACCAAACCAACCTGGTAAGATGGCTATAAAAACCCAGGCGTAGGCAGCAAAAAACAACACCTGGAAAATGGAATTGAAAGCCACCAACCCGGCAGTATATTCGGCATTTCCTTTTGCCAGATCACTCCAAACAATTACCATCGCGATACAACGTGCAAGGCCAATTAAAATTAATCCGTACATATAACTTGGGTAATCCTGCAGGAAAATAATGGCCAGGGCAAACATCAGCACCGGGCCAATCACCCAATTTTGGACAAGGCTTATTCCAAGAATTTTGAAGCTCTTAAAAACCTTAGGAAGCTCTTCATAGCGCACTTTTGCCAGTGGCGGGTACATCATCAATATGAGGCCGATGGCAATGGGAATGTTGGTTGTGCCAACGCTCATTTGTTCCCAGAATCCCGCAACAAATGGAAACAGGTATCCTGAAAACACCCCAGTTAACATTGCCAGGAAAATCCAGATCGTCAGGTAACGATCAAGAAACGAAAGTCGTTTTGTAAGGCTTTTTTCAGTCATGTTTCATTTTACTTTTATTCTTGGGTTTTTGAGCCGTCAGACAATTATACATTCATAATCATTGGCGTCAGGATAATACTTGTTTATCCACTACGTGGAATTCGCTGTAGGCGATTAAGTATTGTAGTGGTGTAGTAATCCCTATATCTTTAATACCTCGTAGAGGTTCGACTGGTTAGGGCTTTTGTACATCAGTATGTTTTTTAACCAGACAACAGTGATTCAAAATAGGAAATAACAAAGAATTTAAGACAAAGTTTTAATGATTCTTACGCGTGAAATCATGGGTACATTCAAAGGATTTTATTTTCATTAAATTTCACCTGCCTTTGGCAGGTATTAATTCGATTAATCGGCGTAATTCGATGATAATTATTTTGACTTGTGGAAATTTGTCATGTACCTGAAATCATCCAATGCATTTCTATTTCTCAGCAAATACTGTTACACTGAAAATTCCAACTTTGCTATTACGGAATTCACTCAGTTTTTCAGCTCCAAGGTAGTTTAACAAGATATCATCCGGCAGGACAACTTCTTTATCCTTCTTGACTTCAATATTGTTAAATCCGGCTTGTTTGATGATTTCAAGGTAGGCTTCTTTCTGAATCGCTCCTGAAACGCACCCCGCATACATTTCGGCATCCTTTAATAATGCATCCGGCAGCTCACCAGAAATTACCACATCAGACACACAAAAATGCCCGCCCGCTTTTAACACACGGAACATTTCGCTGAAGGCTTTTACTTTATCAGGAACTAAGTTGAGCACACAATTGCTGACAATTACATTGGCAAGGTCGTTTTCGAAGGGCATTTCTTCGATGTCGCCTTTAACAAACTCAACATTGGTGTAGCCAAGTTTGGCAGCATTGTTTTTGGCTTTGGTAAGCATGGCCCCGGAAAAATCAAGCCCAAGTACTTTTCCTTCTTCTCCAACAATCGATCGTGCAACAAAGGCATCGTTGCCGGCACCTGAGCCCAGGTCGATCACTATATCGCCAGCTGATATTTGAGCAAACTCGGTGGGCAAGCCACAGCCCAATCCAAGGTCTGCATCAGCATTGTAACCATCCAGATTTGAATAGTCATCACTAAAGATGGTGTAATCCACTTCGCTACTATCGCCACAGCATGAGGTCCCTCCGCAGCAGGAAGTTTCGTTTTGCTGCTTGCTTTGATTTGCGATCTGGTTGTATTTGGTTCTTACGATTTCTTTTAATTCTTTGCTCATGGTTGTATTATTTTTTTAGGATGGGTGGCTATTGCGAGTGAAACGACTAAGCCCGCCTTGCCGGCGAGGCGGGCAATCTGCGACATAATCTGATGGTTGACAGAATAGGTGAACCAGTTTAGCGGAACAATGACTAACTATTTGACTACCTCATTCAAATAAAACGCATAAAACCTCTCCTTGATCTGATCCCTGATTTTTCGGTAAACCGGCAGGACTTCTTCTTCAGTACCACGCGCTGCAGCAGGATCGTCAAACCCAACGTGCAACTTGTGCTTTACTTCTCCTGTAAACACCGGGCAAATTTCTTTGGCCCCATCACAAACCGTGATTACATAATCGAAACTTTGATCCAGGTATTTTTCAACCGGTTCAGGTTTTTGACCATCAATATCAATCCCAAGCTCAGCCATAACTTTTACTGCATGTGAATTAACATTTTCTTCTGCAGCCGTTCCGGCCGAAAAAACTTCAAGTTTGGAATCGAATGACTTTAAAATACCTTCGGCCATCTGGCTACGGCAGGTATTGCCGGTACAAATTATTAATATTTTCATTGTTCTCTATTTAATGTTCCTAATGTTAATTAGTGTTCGTCTATAAAGTCATTATTTTTGCGTAGCCCCGGCATTTATGCCGGGGAATAATAAATTCGACACTCGCCTCCCCCGCTTTTTCGCTGTTACTGCCTTTGGCAGTAACAGCGAAAAAGCGGGGGTTTTTATCCTATTAATTCAATCCCCGACTTGAAAGTCGGGGCTACGGATTTCTCAAAAAATCTACTTTATAGACGGACACTAAGTTAGTTTGGTTTTTATTTATTCAAACATCTATGTCAAAAGACAGATGACGGATGATAAAATACCAGCTTCAGGCATCGGTCATCCGTCCAATCAATTACATTTTAATGATCCGCAACAATTCACTTTATTGATCAACTTTTCCATGGCTACTTTAAGTTCATTCAAAACTGCAGGGTTTAAACAATAATTCGTTTTACTGCCCGACACATGCCCCTGTATTAAACCAGACTTTTTTAGTTCATCCAGGTGCTGGTTTACCGTGGTCCTTCCCAGCGGCAATTCTTTAGAGATATCACCTGTAAAACAACTATTGGTTTGGGCGAGAAAATGCAGAATTGCCAGCCTTGCCGGATGTCCGAGTGCCTTAAACAATACTGCACTGTCCTGTAAATCCTTATCGAATAATTCAACTTTTGCTTGTGGCATAAAATTAATTTTGACGCAAAAATACGTCAAATAATTTAGACTGACGTATTATTACGTTAATTTATTAAAAAACACAGAATATTATTTTTCAGAAAAAATGCCGACCCAATCAGCCTGATTAATAGCATAAATAGGTAGTGTTATCAAATCCATAGCCTCCGCCAGCTGGCGGAGGCTATGGATGTTTCTATTGTCGATTTTCATGAATTATTCAGGTTAAGCGCATTTGTTTTCATAATCAGATTAGTTTTTTACAAGTGGGCGAAATTACAAATTCTTGCAGCTAGGCTTATTGATTACCCTAACAAGATTTATGTGAAAAAAATTGAAATCTACTTTGCCATTTATGTTTAAATTTGCACCCATTCTAAAACTTAAAAAATACAATTATGATGTATAAAAAACTATCTTTTTTACTGATATTAAGCCTGACTATCGTTCTAAACGCCTTTAGTCAGCAGCAAGTCGAAAACCCCGGATTTGAAGACTGGGAAGAGATTGGTTATGGCGCCGACACGTTGGAACCGGTAAACTGGAGTTCGCTCAAAACTTCTGATGGTGGCGATTTTATTAATGATGTTATTCCTGTAGTTTGGTACCAAAGTACCGATGCTCACTCGGGCATGTACTCCGTTAAGCTTGTAAACCAGGATATTTTAGGCCTTGTTGCCCCGGGCACACTGACCAACGGACGGGTTCATGCAGACCTCCCACCAACAAACGCGTACGTTTTCACAATTGCTGATGATCCGCAGTGGCATACTCCTTTTACCGATAATCCTGACAGCCTTACCATATGGGCGAAATATTTCCCGCAGGATGGCGACAAAGCCCAGTTGTTTGCTGTTTTGCACACTGATACAGCAAAAATTACCGACCCACTCATGACAAACTGGGTTGCTTACGCCAATATTGAAATCCCTGAAGAGTATGGTGAATGGACAAGGTTTTCAATCCCCTTCACCTATCTTAGCAGCACCATGCCCGAATATCTCCTGTTTGCCTTTTTTGCCGGAAACGCGGTTGAAGCTAAACAAGGGAGCGTGCTTTACTTAGACGATGTTGAGCTAACTAAAAATACCACTTCTATTGATGATCTGTCGAATATGCAACATAACATCTATTTCTCAAATGATGAATTGCATGTAAAGTTGAATGGCACAATTCCTTCAGAAGCTGCAACACTTGAAATACTAAATGTTTCTGGTCAGGTACTGATGTCTGAAGAATTCGCACCGGCCCACACCAATAAATTCCAAATGACCCTTCCTCACGGGGTTTACATTTGCAAAGTCAAAAATTCGGAAATGGAAATCACCCAAAAAATTGTGAAGCAATAGCTTTGGAAAGATTGATTTCTATTTTTTAAACACGATTAAAATTAACTGTTATGTATAAAGTACATTTACTGGTTGTTCTATTTACCCTGTCAATTATTTCAGTTTCTTACGCACAGCAAACACAACCCGAGAACGTAAGTTTTGAAGAGTGGGAAGATGTAGGCCTTGATACCGAAGAGCCGGTTAACTGGAGCTCAATTAAAACCAGTGACGATAGTTTTTTGAATGGCCTGGCGCCCTATGTTTGGGATAAAAGTACAGATGCACATACCGGCAATTATTCTGTAAAACTTTTTAGTGTTCCCATTCTAAGTTTTGTTGCAGCCGGTGCAATTACAAATGGACGTGTGCATGCTGATTTTGATCCCTCAAATGGTTACATGTTCACCGATCCCACTGATGACCGATGGAACACTCCCATCAACACCAGACCTGACAGTGTTGCTGTGTGGGTTAAATTTTTGCCCCAGGGCAGCGATACAGCTCAAGTAAAAGCCCTGCTACATACCGGAGAGGCTAAACTACCAGACCCAACGCAGAGCAACTGGGTTGGTTTGTCTTTGATAAGTGTACCTAACGCGACCAATGGTTGGGTGAGGGTTTCGGCACCATTTGAATACTTCAACAACACTACCCCCGAATATATTTTATTTGTAGTGAGCAGTGCCGGAACAGTTGCTACCGAAGGTACCGAAGTCTATTATGATGATTTTGAACTGATTTATAATCCTGTTATACCTAATTTTCAAGCTGAAAACCCTGGTTTTGAATTATGGGAAGATGTAGGGCTTAATACTGATGAACCTGTTGACTGGAGTTCCATCAAAACCTCCGATGATAGTTTTATTAATGGTTTGGCGCCCTATGTTTGGGACAAGAGTACAGATGCACATAGTGGTAATTATTCGGTGAAGCTTTTTAGTGCCCCGATCCTTTCAATTGTTGCAGCAGGGGCTATTACAAACGGACGTGTTCATGCCAACATTAATCCTGACCTGGGATACATGTACACAGACATTAATGATTCCCGGTGGAATACGCCATTTGCCGGGAAACCCGACAGCATTGCAGTTTGGTTGAAGTACTTGCCGCAGGGAGCCGATACGGCCCAGGTTAAGGTCATTTTGCACACAGGTACAGCGAAAATACCCGATCCCACGATGAATAACTGGGTTGGCTCAGCTTTCATTAATGTACCTGAAACAACCAACGGATGGATGAGATTTTCGGCGCCCATTGATTACCTTAACAATACTGAACCCGAATACGTATTATTTGTGGTTAGTACCGCAGGAACAATAGCCACCGAAGGAACAATAGCCTATTATGATGATTTCGAATTCATATACAATCCACCTAAACTTGATCTCACCGTCTTTCTTGAAGGCCCTTACCGGGGAGCGAAAAAGATGAACACACATTTAAATCCTGATCTATTACCGCTCAGTCAACCATACAATATGGCACCATGGTTTTATAATGGGACTGAAAGTGTAAGTGAAATACCGGATAATGTGGTTGATTGGTGCCTTGTTGAAGTGAGGGATGCAGCCTCACCTGACCAGGCCAATAGTTTTACCATTAAGAAAAGGTGGGCTGCTTTTTTACTAAACAATGGAGATATTGTTGATTTGGATGGAAGCAGCAAACTTACCTTTGATAGCGATATTGACCATAACCTTTACGTAGTCGTCAAACACAGGAACCACCTCGGGGCAATATCCGCGTATCCATTAACCGAAGAAGACGGTATTTATGCATATGATTTTTCCAATGGCGTCGATAAGATTTATGGTGGCTCACTGGGGAATTCTCAACTGGTTGTTTTTGGCCCTGCACTCTGGGGTATAGCGGCTGGTAATGGCGATGCCAACAAAACCATCAACATGAATGACAAGACCAATTTCTGGTCGGTATTTGCCGGAAAATCTGGTTACCATTCATCCGATTACAACCTGGACGGACAGATCACTAACCAGGATAAAAACAAGTACTGGCAAAAAAACCTGGACAAAACCAGTCAGGTACCGAACTAGAAATGGTCTTTTATGCAGAACCAAATTATTTCATAAAATTCAAAAATCTCGCAGAGTGATGCCCTTGGCAAAAATCCAAAAGTCAAAACTTGTCCGTATGGATAAATTACAACATCAAAAATCCAATCTCCACAACTTTGTAAGAGTTTGACATACTCTTTTTCGTGGGATTTCGTGTTTGGTGCTTTAGTGGAAATTCTTGTTTTTTGCATTTATGTTCCATGCTCAATAATCAAAATAGATTTTCTTTTGGTTGAACATTTTACTACTTTCAATTGTTAAATACTTGAATCTAAACAATTGAGCTTATGAACAAGATTTATGTCTTAGCCGCCCTGCTCTTTTCACCCTTCATTGTTTTAAATGCGCAAATCATCCATGTGCCCGGCGATTATTCAACCATTCAGGAGGGAGTGGATGCTGCCGAGACAAATGACACCATTCTCATCGCCAACGGAACTTACCTCGAAAATCCGCAAATAAATAAAGCTTTAACCATTACATCGGATTTCATATTTTCGGGCGATCAGGCAGATATAGAAAACACTATCATCGATGGAAATCAATTGGAGAGCGTATTTACTGCCGAAGGAGTTCAAAACGATACCTTGAGGTTTGTTGGTTTAACTGTGACCAATGGCAATGGAACACTGTGTGACCCACAGGGTTTTGGCTACGAGGTTCTCCATGGCGGGGGGTTCTATATCAAAGATGTAAATTTATTGGTGCTGGATAATATGATAATTAGAGAAAACCAGATTCTTACTGAACACAACAGTGCTGGTGGTATGTTTTGCCAGAACAGTAGTTTATGGATCAGGAATTCGAAAGTGAAAGATAACCTTGTTCGGGGTGAATCATTTTTTGGAGAAGGGGCCGGGCTTTATATCTACGAATCGGAAGCACGGATTACAGACTGCGAAATTGATGGTAACTCAGGTTTGGTTAATTATGGCGAGGGCGGCGGTATTTATGCCAAAAACTCGGCCCTCGAAATATTCAATTCTTCAATAACTAATAATGAAAGTGTTGATGGTGGGGCCATGCACTTCGCTGATTCAGATGTAGAAATACACGGATGTACCATCGATAATAATTTAGCACGTTCCACGGGAGCATTCAACTACATGGATTTTACAGGCGGCCACTATTTCCAGATGACAAATTCCACTGTAAATGAAAATAACAGCACCAACGGCCTTGGAGGGATACAACTTTACAAGGCAGATGCTGACATTTTTAATTGCCAGGTTAATAACAACATTGGTGGCCAAAGTGGTGGAGGTATGAGTGTTGCAACTTCAGAGATAAATATTTACGATACGGAGATTAATAACAATGAAGCCACAACAGGAATTGGTTCCGATGGAGCTGGCATAACACTATATAATTGCACAGCATACCTGCATAATGTTGAAATTAAAGATAACTTTTGCTCTCCCCCCAATAACTTTAACAGAGGTGGTGCCATCGACATAGGTCAAAGTGATTTGGTGATGGATTCGGTACTCATATCGAATAATGTTGCTGACGAGGGAGGTGCGATATATAGCAGCAATTCCAGCATCAGGATGATGCACAGCCTGATTAATGGCCACAATGCACAAAAAGGAGGGGCGATTTACGCGTGGGGCAGCGATTTTGAAATTATTTCATCGACCATTAGCGACAATACGGCTTCGACAGGAGGGGGCATTTATACCAGCAACAACAATTTCATTTTTGTAAACAGCGTGCTTTGGGACAATACGCCGAAAGAGATTTACTTCCGTCTCGATAACCCCGATGATACCACTTATATTGATTTTGCCTTTTCGGATGTTAGGGGACATGAATCAAATTTTAGCAATGCCGTTTCAGCCGACATCGTTTGGCATGAAGGCAATCTTGATACCGACCCTATGTTTGTTGATGCCACAAATGGCGACTTTAACCTGGCGGATGGCTCGCCACTGGTGGATGCCGGCACAGCATTTTTTGAGTTGGATGAGATGACAATTGTAGATTACTCCCCTGACGAATATGTTGGCCCAGCACCGGATATCGGCGCTTTTGAAAAGCAATATATCCATGTTGGTTTTGATGAAATGGCAGAAGTGAATGTCAGGGTTTGGCCTAATCCTTTTACAGATTATATTTCAATCAATACTGATGCAGCGGAAACTTTGGAATATGACCTTCTTGATGGCCGGGGAAAGACCTTGAGGCATGGAACGGTACAAAGGAATGCTCTCATCAACTTAAGCAGCTTCTCGCCAGGCATCTACATTTTATTGGTTCAATCAGCCAGCCAACTCTCCACAACAAAAATCGTCAAGCTGTGACGGTAAATTATTCCTAATTGAGTCTGGTGTAAAACAAACTACCCCTTAATTAAAAAAATTATCAAACTATGAATCCTCTACGAGGATTATAAACCATTTTCATTCTATTTTACTACAATTCTGAAACCTCTACGAGGTATGAATCACTGCGGATATTCCTAATGAAAATTCCATAAGACTACTTGATAAGAATAACTTTTTAATGTCATGCTACAATCTCCGAGCACAGCCTTCAATCTAATTCTGAACAATTCTTTGCACCCAATATTACTTTATACTCCTAAGATACAGCTGTTCTACTTTATCCCTTGCCCATGGTGTTGTTCTTAAAAACTTTAGGCTCGACTTTATGGTAGGATTATTTGCAAAGACATGAATATTGGTTTTAAATCCTAATTCATTCCACCCGTATTTCTCGTGCAGGTAGTCAAGAATTTCTGCAAGTTTAACCCCATGCAAGGGGTTGTTGGGTTGTTCCTGGGGTTTTTTGCTTGTTCTGTTTTCAGCATCCATGCTGCAAAAATAAGCTTTTGTGGATAGTGGAGGTTTGTAAAATAATAGAGGGCTACTTGACATATTTCATACTTACAAATTCATGACCTTGGAATATGGTTTTGGGATGTAGAGAAATATTACGTCCCATACGGGACTTATTAATTGACTTGTGCTATTTTCTAGAAATATTTTGTCCCTAACGGGACACAGTTTCAAATACTCCGCTATTTATAAATCAAATTTGATGTATTCAAAAAACATAGCTTTTGCCAGTCAATAGTTAAAATTAGAGCCCCCAGTCCCGTTGGGACGTTATATTTATAAAAAATCGCGTGGTAAAGAAACCACGAGTCCCGTTAGGGACGTAATATTATTGAATGCTTCTTTAAAAATTACTCAAGAAATACTCAATGTATTGAGGGATTTTGGTTCCGAGGTAATATGGCATGTTCATTAAAATAAAATGAGCCCCTCCCGGTGTTTTCCCTTTTTCGATTTTGAATTCACCCGCATAAATACGAATTGCATAAGGATGGTTTGCCTGCTCAATAAATTGATGCAGTGACCTTAATGAGCCTGTGGGGCCGGATTTAATCTCAATTGGAATTACTTTGTTTTTATATGGAAACACCAAATCCACTTCTGAAGATGACTGGTGTTTTTCACGTACCCAGAAATTTGGTTTCTTATTGCTCAACGTGTTAAGCGACATTAATTCCTGTGTAATCAAATGTGGGATAATTGCCCCTTTGTATGCTGGGTTCAAATCTTTCAATCCCAGCATATCCGACTGAATATTTAAAGTATGGTTTACCAGCCCCGTATCCAGAAATTGTAACCTGGGTGATTTTCTCAGGTCAGGTTTTACAGGAACATCAACATCGGTTGTTGGGTAAATTAATTGAATAACCCTGGCATCATCGAGATTTCGCAGGGCCTCCCCTACTTCGCGTGATTTATAGTTTGATTTTCCGAAATTCTGAAATTTAATCCGCTGATCAAGGTACAGTGGTGCCACCGACATAATATACTTGATGACATTTTTTGCCGGCTCAGACAGGGCATATTTCACAACATCATCGCGGTAAGTTTCCCAAATGCTCTCGTATATCCCAGGCAGGTCAAGCAAACTATTTTGCTCATTAAATACTTTGATTACTTCGGGCATCCCACCAACAATGGCGTATTGATTGAATAATTCAAGCAAGGTAGTATGGGCAAAAAGTTTTACCGGAATCTCATTCAGTTGGTCAAGGGCGGCCTGATGTTGGATGGCATCAAGGTATTCAGCAAAATTTAAAGGATAAAGCTGTAAATATTCTACCCTTCCCACCGGAAAGTTTTTTACTTTGCGCAGTGCAAATTCCAGCAAGGACCCGGCGGCAATGACATGCAATTCAGGAACCTCCTCGTAAAAATACCTTAGCATTTGAATAGCCTCCGGTAACTCTTGGATTTCATCAATAAAAAGAAGGGTTTCTCTCAGTTTTCCAGAAGGGATATTCCTGGTTAGCAGCAAAGAATCAACAATGGTTTTGGCATCATGATACTCCTTAAAAAAGGCAAGGTCATCCTTTTTCTCAAGGTTTAAAGCGATGCTATATTTATACGTTTTTGCAAAACTTTTGATGAGGGTTGTTTTTCCAACCTGCCTTGCCCCCCTCAAAATTAATGGCTTCCGGTATGGCTTATTTTTCCAATCTAATAGACTCTTTTCAGCACTTCTTGTAAATACCATTATTTCAACTGTTTAAATCCATACTTGTAACAAACTAAAGGCAAATATAATAAATACTTGTAACAAACTAAACCCAAATTCAACAAATACTTGTAACATACTAAGGGCAAATTCTGAATTCCTTACCTGGTTACTATAATCCAATTAATTATTTAAGTCCGTTCGCAATTGAGAGCATCGGATAACAAGGGTGTATGACAAATACCACATTATAATCCATAAATGAATTAGTTTTTCATCTAATTGAACGAATTACACGAATTTTATCCGCCAAAGGCGGATGATAATTCGATTAATTAGCGTAATTTGATGATAATTGTTTATTAGTGAAAATTTGACATACACCCGATAACAAGATTAATCTGCATTAAATTTTTACCTTCGGGCAACTATTTTCAAATTCCCGGCCTCTAACGGTCAAAGGAAAAAAATACATGCCTGAACTCACTGAAATAAACATCGTAAATGGCTGTCTGCAAAACGACAGGGTAGCGCAAAAGGCGCTTTACGACCTTTACAAGAGCAGGATGTACACTTTGGCTTACCGCATCACCAACAACTTCGACGATGCCAACGATGTTTTACAAGAGGGCTTCCTTCAGGTTTTTAATAAACTCCATACTTACAAAGGCATGTCTCAGTTGGGCAC
>CAZBDF010000037.1:0-17058 GCA_964490385.1 uncultured Lentimicrobiaceae bacterium
GAAACAAATTCGTGGTAAACCGGATTGTTTTTATACTGATAACGAAATATTTCCAGTGCCACTTCGTTGAAATTAGCGTCCGATTGAATGGAAAAGATTTTATTTTTTAATTGATCAATATTCATATATCATCGCAAAGTTATAGCATTTGGCCAAACATGAAACGGTTTTTTAACATAGCAATAATACTGTTTTTTATCTCAATGATATTTTTCGCTTGTACCGAAAAGGAAGAATATCCTCCAGAGCCACAACTTGAATATGTAAGTTTTGTGACTTACAGGACTTACGAAGATGTTGATTCCCTGGGGATTTTGACCATTTCATATATTGACGGCGATGGCGACCTGGGCGTACCATCTTGGGATACAGCAATAAATTTTTTTGTAGCATACTACGTTATGGACGATGGTGAACTTAAAATTGGCACACGCTACAATCCTACTACCGGCAAAATCGACACCATCAATTTCAATGCACGGATTCCTGTGCTGGCCCCCGAAAATTATGAAGGTTGGATAAAAGGCCAGATTGAAGATACCATCAACCCGATAAGCGACCCTACCTCATCAAAATTATTGGATACAATTATGTTTGAAGCCCACGTTGTTGACCGCGCCGGAAACATCAGCAATGTTGTTCAAACGCCATTGATTGTTGTGAAAAACCAGTAAATTTCAATTCATTTCAAAGCGAGAATTTATCATCTAATTTTACGGATTTAACTAATTCGTATTCGTTCAATTAGCGCAATTAGATGAAATGATGTGGGTGTGTATTTTGAAATTGTTTTTTGAAAAACAAAAACCCGGATCATCTCTCGACGGTCCGGGTCAATATTATCGGTACAACAAAGATGCTTATCGGATAATGATTTTTCTGATCATCACTTCATCATTTGTTTTTAAACGTAAATAATAAATGCCTACGGCATATTCCGCGAGTTCAAGTTGATGAGATACAAAACCGCTAAGCTGACCAATATTTCTGCTGTAAACTTCACGGCCCTGGTAATTCAATAACTGGTAATCAACAGATGCTGAAAGACCTGAAATATTGATATTCAGGACCGTTGATGCAGGATTTGGATAGACAGATAAGTTGAAACCATCTGCAACATTACCTACTCCAGTACAATCGTCAAACGTGATTGTTATTTCATCTTCCCCATCACAATCATCGGCATTCGTAACAAGCACAGAATAGCTTACTTGACCAAATCCCACGCCTGTTGAATCTACTT
This sequence comes from uncultured Lentimicrobiaceae bacterium, assembly GCA_964490385.1. Lineage (GTDB taxonomy): Bacteria > Bacteroidota > Bacteroidia > Bacteroidales > 4484-276 > 4484-276. The sequence goes on from CAZBDF010000037.1 coordinate 1,244, forward strand.
CAATAGTTGGTGTTGTAAAGCCACCGGGAGTCCAGTAGTAACTTACAGCGTCTGAAGTTGTGGCATCCAGTACTACAGTCTGGTTGGCGCAAACGCTAATGTCGTCACCCAGATCAACCTGCGGTGTGGGTAAAACCACCAATGTATAATCTTCTGATACTATATTATCGCCATCATCAATAGTTACCGTGTAGGTTGTGGTAACTTCAGGAGTTGCAATTGGGTTCATGATGGTCGGATCGCTAAGTGTTTCGGCGGGTGACCATTCACAGCTGTAATTACCCGATCCACCAGAAGCCGTTACCACGAGCATGGCCGATGAACCCTGGCATACCTGCTCAGGGAGGGACATGGTGGTACATGAAAGTTCTCCCATAGAAGCAAAAGTGGCTGCCCACCCAAGTTTAGTAACTGAACCATCTGAAGTAAAATGGAAGGTAACAGCTCCGCTTGGATCGGTAGATGTAAAAGTTCCGGGTCCGCTTGTTCCATTGAAGGGGCTGCCTGCAATTTCAGGTGCGCTCACATCCGGGCCATCATGGATGTATAAATAATCGTAGTTTGCTTCAGTTTCGTAGGCAGTAAAGTCGAATTGAAGGGCCTGGCCAGGCACCGCCGGTTCGAAGGTCATCACGTAATCTTCATCGCTGCTGTACTCACCATCTGCCCCACCCGAATCGTAAAAAATACCGTTGCTAACCGTAACCGTGGCATTGGACATTAAATATTCAGGTCCACTGGTAGTAAACATCCATACCGGGCAATCTTCTGCCTGGCCATTGGCGTTCCTGGGAACGATCTTCCAGTAATAGCTTGTGTTAGGAATCAATTCTGGAGTAAAGGATGTTTGGAATACTGTCTCGACAAAAGCCGGATCTGGTAAAACATCAAAATAGACATCAAATTCTATAGCATCGTAGGAACTCCATGATAAAGCTTTGCTTAACGACACATCCTGGGCCATGTCTTCAGGATTGGGATTAGATGCACACTCAGGAAGGCCGGAAATATTGTAGCAGCTAACTTCGGCTTCCCACCCGTCTTTTGTTTGAGAACCATCGGAAGTGAACTTAAATGTTAGTGCCCCATCAACATTTAACCCAATAAAGGTTCCGGGGTTTGTAGTGCCATTAAACGGACTTCCATCTACCTCGGGTGAAGTGGAACTGGCTCCATTGTATATGTGAAGATAATCATAACCCGATTCAGTATCAAAAGACAGGAAATCTACCTTGATTATATCTTCTGCAGAACCAGGTAGGAATGTCATGGTATAATTTTCATTGTCACTATATTGTCCACCAGGGCCACCTGAATCGTAGAATAAACCAACACAGGTTGTCACTGTTTCATTGGACATCAGGTATTCCGGGATTAATCCGATTACGGCAGTTATCATTTGCCCGGCAGTGTAAAGCCCCGAAGGTCCTGCTGCTGCCGAAAGGTCAATATTAACAGGATATCCAATTGGAGAAGATGCATCAGCAGTTACCCCGATCGAGATCAATTCGGAAGCTCCGGCATCAAGGCTGACAACATTAATTTCGGGTGTATTGATAGTGAGGAGCGGATCGCCTGATACTACATCAACAATAATATCTGCAACATCACTGCTTCCAATATTGCTAACATTTAGTTTAAGAAGTGCTGTTTCTCCCGGATCGAGTATCCCGTCATTGTTTCCTGATTGTGAATCATCGACAATGAAATCCGGCGAAATATCCATAACCGGAGCCTGAACGGTAATAAACAGGCTGGAGGTCCAGGTATCACTACCATCAGTAATTTCAAGGACAAACTGCGCCTTGTGTTGATCGGGTACAAATTCGGCAATCGAGAAACTGTAAGCATCATCAACAGTAGAAGTCTCATCATTGATGATTGAACCAAAGCTTTGCGATGCCGATCCGGTAAGTGTTACGTACATGTCTGTTCCGGAAACAGTAGCTGTTACCTCTGCTGATGGATCTGCACCCACATTCTTCAGTGTAACATTCAGGCTGATATCTTCATCGTAATCGGCCAGGCCGTTGTTATTTCCATTGGGGTCACTGATGGTATAATTGTCGAGGACAACATATGGCCCAACAAGAGCTGCTGCAGGAACCTGCATCATATAAGGGATACGCTGTGGTTTTGTAACAACAATATCCACCATTCCCGACGATAGTACCGGATCGATGGGAACTTCAACAACACCGGTTTCATCAACCAGGGCTGATCCATGTAGTACACCATCTTTTGAAATACCAATGTAAGAACCGGGTTCAGCAGTAACTTCATAATATTCAAGCCCGATGGGCAAAATGGGCATGTGAGATACGTTGTTATCAGTACCTTCAGTCATGTATGGAACCAATGAAGGATCACCAAGCACATTATATGCCTGCCAGTAATAAGTAGGGCTGGAGTGACTAGGGTAGCCCTGGATGTGAACCTCGGTGACGGCAAGGTTACCTACAAACACAGTGGCGCCGGTTGTAACATAATCACTTACAAAAGGTCCGTCGTAGGCACCCCATGTAGTTTCTTCATAAGTTGGGACGTACCCGTTGTTGTTGCCCTGGATCGGGAATGCACCTACTGCCCAATAAAAGTCTTCGAACCAATAGCTACTTGGGGATGAACCAATGTAGGCCACGGAACCTTTGTTGATGCCACGCTGCCAGGTTTCTCCCATACATTCCCCATAACCAAAATCAGCTGCAAGGCAGCAGTTACCAATAGCAATCGGATACTCACCATTGTTGGAGAATCCATTCACCATACTTTGTGTCAAATTAGGTGTTCCCCATGATGTTTCACTACAATGGGCTGTATAGTTGATTAAACTTACTGCAATTTTTTCCGGATCATAACAGCCAGTGTAACTTGAAAGGTATGCGTTTACATCTGTAAAACCATTGGAAGCATTAAAGTAATTCTCGGTTCCATATTCAACTGTTGGCTGACCAACATTCGGGTTCCAGGTCCCATCAGCTCCTGCAATCAAGGTTACATTGTTCAGGTAGGTAGGATCTTCAAATTCATATTTTTCATAGTAAACTGTCTTGGCAATTTGGGTAAGTAATTGTATAGAATTGGTAGCCGAAAACCTGCCATAATACATTTCAGGAAAGTAATCGCCATCAACACTGGCATAATAGAGGTCGGTCATTTTATTTGATGACGAACCTTGCGTGGCAGGAATTTGTGGGGTATCGCCAACGAGCAAGAAAAAACTAGGTGCCGGGTCGGACGGTGTACCCTGGTTGTATTGATCGTGGATCCAGGTTTGAATGGCTGAATAAGTGCTTCCAATTTCATCAGTATAAGCAACGATGACTTCAAAACCTTTCATGGTTTTCCATTCGATGAAGGTTTGAAGGTCGTCTTCGAACATCCTGTCGGCAACAATAAGATACTTCACAGGATATTTTGTAAGGTCAGGATTATTGGGATAATCATCAACGCCAAGTGTGTTAAGTAAACTATTTTCGATAACCTTAAAGTAGGGTGAATAGGTCGATTCTTTGATGTATTCCGTCAAGGCTTCGTCAACATTTGAAAAGGATATTTCAAGTTCGATGTCGTTGCATACCCTGACAATTCCTTTGGCAGGATTATAACTTACCGGGGCCACAGTAACGCGTGCGATACGATATCCCCTCATTACACCGAGAATTTCTACGGAAGCAAGTTCGGGTTCGATAAAGAAATCCTTCTGATAAATTTCCTGATTAAATTCAAAAGGAACTTCAGATACATCCTGGTCTTTTCGGATAGAAGGCTGGACAGGCATGATTGCTTGTTCAATTCCATAATCCGAAAGCTTGTACTCAGAGACCGTGAAGTTGCTCACTTTAATTGATACTTCGGCTCCAAACGGAATCTCGATGAGCTTTTTTGATGCGGGTAATTTTGGCATTCCGAGTTCACCCGTTGTGTAGGCTCCAGGGATCAGGATTTCGTTGAAGAGGCCACGTTCGGTTTCAACTTCAAAAGCATTCAACCCATTATAGCTAAAGTTGAGGCCAAGCTGTTGAAGGCCATCTTCGGCAACAACAACTTCAGGATTGGCCCTGCCAAAGTCGATTGCAAATTCCTGGGCCATGGCATTTTGGTTTACCATAGACCCTGCCAGAATAAGCAGTATGGCGGCAAGAAAAGGTTTGTAGTGGAAAAATTGGTAAGTAAATTTCTTCATTATGAACTAAATTTGAGTTAATAAAAAAACATGTTAAAATTTATTAAGCGCAAAGATATTGAATTATATAACTTGGTGTCTTTTTCGGGTTTTTTTGTTTTCTGCACACCTCAAAATACTGGTTGATTTTTGGAAAACAGGTGCAACCCAGTATAAAGGCTTTTAGGTTCTTTCAGAACAATTATTGCTAAAATGTTAACGATGTTTTCAAATTCAGATTTTAAGGTAAAATTCAAAATTTGTAATATGTAATTTCCATTTTTAAACGTTACAAAATCAATCTACATTCTACATTGAACATTTTGCCTGCCTCGCCGGCAAGGCGGGCATTGGACATATTCCTGATATTGGTCTTTTATCCGGCTAAACGGCTTTAATTTTCAAATTTGCACATTAGCATATTTTCAAATTAATTGAGGATGCTAAAGCCACTGATAATGATAAGCTATTGCCCTGCCCATAATAATTAATCCAAAACCTATCAACAGGAATCCAACGATGTGATTTATCCTTCTGATATTTTTTTCGTTGAGGAAGCCCTTCAGTTTTTTTGCGATATAAACTTTAAAAAGATCGGTGGCTAAAACTGTGGCCAGGGTACCAGTAAAGAAAAAAGCTGCCGATCGGGTATCGTCACCATAGTTTGAAGTAACGCCAACCGTAACACTAATCCACCAGAACCAAACAAAGGGATTGGCAATATTAAGGAAGAAACCTTTAAGGACAAAAGTAATCCAGCCTGGTTTTTTTTCAGTATTACCATTGCCATTGTTCAGGCCGCTAACATGTCTGGTAAAAGTAAAAATCCCGTAGCCAATTAAAATACTCCCGCTAATAATGCCAAAAATAAGGCGGTTGTAATCGTTCGAAATAATTTGAAGTGCGCCCATAAAACAGAGGAAGACAAGGGCGAGGTCGCTAAAAAAGATACCAACGGCAAGAAAGGCACCCGAGCGAAAACCACGATGAATACTGGTTTGGACAAGGGCAACCACAGCAGGGCCAAACAGTACGGCCAGCGTCAAACCCAAAATCGCACCTTCAAGGAAAGGATCCATGAACAATGTTTAATTTATTTCCAAATCAATAGTCCCCTGAAAAAGGAGTTTGCGAAAATAGCAAAGAATAATAACATCGGGAAAAGGATTTCGGAATCGGGGGAAAATTAGGGCCGGTAAAATTAAGAAGAGGTTTCTGATGATTTAAAAATGAGGTTAATCGGAATTTTCAATTCAAAAGCCGATTATTTGATTCTTGAAGTTCCTGATTATCGTATGAAAACAAATCAGAAATCAACATTCGTTAATAAATTTCTTCTTTTATTGACATTGTACTGCGAGGCAGGGCTATAATTATTCAAAATAATGTAAATCCTAACTATTGCCTTCCACCCTGAACTTGGCAAGATAGTCTTCCCATTCATCCAACTGCTTCGTTTTTATCACACGGGGAAATTTGCCCTGGGCACCTTCTTTGCCATGCTTTCTCATCCAATTGTAAAATACCTTTGATGGTAAAACTTCCACGATTACATCCTTTAGGGCTTCGATGCGCTCCACCCGGTAATCATCGTTCAGTAGTTTCAGGTTATTGTCAATCGATTCGCGGGCTGCATCCACATCCAGTTGATCATCGGTTCCAAGAAACCACTTGTGGGCAAACATGGAACCATGCTTAATTCCGGCCACCGTAAATTCGCGGATATCCACATTTAGTTCGTTGCCCATCATTTCCACTGCACGGGTCATATTTTCCTGCGAAAGGTGCTCGCCACAAAGGCTGAGAAAATGTTTGGTGCGGCCGGTAATCCTAATTTCATTCAGTTTTTTGGAAGTAAATTTTATGGTATCGCCAATCAGGTATCGCCATGCACCTGCGTTGGAACTGATCAACAAAGCATATTCTTTTCCTTCTTCAATATCCCTTAAAGTGATGGCTTCAGGGTTTGTCACCAGATTGCCCTCACTGTCGAAATTGGAATCATTGAAAGGGACAAACTCATAGAACAAGCCCGTATCCAATGACATTTGCATAGAATCAACGTTTGGCCTTTTTTGATAAGCTACAAAACCTTCGGATGCCAGATAGGTTTCCATATAGGTAAGGGGCTTAGCAAGCAATCGTTCGAAACCTTTCATGTACGGTGCAATCGACACCCCGCCATGAACATAAATACTAAGGTTGGGCCAAATGTCGTGTATCGTGTTAAGCTTGTACCTGTCGATAATTTTCTCAAGTAAAATCTGCAACCAGGCAGGAACTCCGGCTATAACGCCAATATCCCAGTTTTTGGCTTCCCTTACAATTTCTTCGAGTTTAGTGGGCCAGTCGCGCTCCTTCGAAATCCGTGTGCCGGGTTTGTAAAAAAACTGAAACCAGAAGGGGATGTTTCCTGTGGTAATCCCCGAAAGATCGCCGGCATAATAGGTCCCGTTAAACTGAAGGTGGGTGCTTCCGCCAAGCATGAGTATCCCTTTTCCGGGCTCAAAAAACGAAGCAGGAAAATTATACTGGGCCAGCGAAAGTAGCTGCCGTACACTTGTCCGCTTAATGGATTTTAAAACATCGTTGGTAATGGGGATGTATTTGCTGGACGCTTCGGAAGTACCCGAGCTTAGTGCAAAATATTTTACCCGGCCCGGCCAGGTCACAAAAGGTTCGCCATTGAGCGAACGGTACCACCATTTTTTATGGATGGTATTATAATCGAAAACCGGGATCCGCCGTTGAAATTCAGCAACAACATCCTTCGCCCTCAGTATGTCAGAAAAACCATAGGCCTCGCCAAAATGAGTAAACTGCGCTTTGCGCAACAATTTTTTCAAAACAGCCTTCTGTGCCTTACACCCATCAAACCCTTTCAGGTTCTCCTTATTGCTCATGTTTCTAAGCTCGATGGCACGCTTTATTATTGAACCAATGATTGGCAATTTAGTATTCTTTAGTTAGCAAGTGATTTTAGAAATCATTAAGCTGATCCTTGATTTATTGATCAATCGCCTTAATTTCGCGCAAAAATATAAAATTAAAGATTGATTAAAACAAAAAACCCGAACATTGCTGTCCGGGTTTTCGTGGTACCACCTGGAATTGAACCAGGGACACACGGATTTTCAGTCCGTTGCTCTACCAACTGAGCTATGGTACCCTCCAAAAAATTGGATTGCAAAAATACTCATGTTTTTTTTTACTAAACAAATATTTTTTCTCTTTTCTTTATTTTAATGCAGTAAAAATTATCTTTGTCGCTGGAAAAGAAGTGTTTATCATGGATGAAAAAAATATGATTTCCTTACAGGAGAATACTGTTGATGCGAAGAAATTAATCATTGATTTCGGGAACGCATTTGTGAAAATTGCTGTTTTTCAAGGCCTTGACCTGATATTTCAGGAGACAGTCGAAATATTAACCGTTCAGCGACTTCAGGAACTTGAGTGTAGTTACCACTTCAAAAGTGCCATAATATCATCTGTTTCGGAAGTGCCTGCCATGGTGAGGGATTTTCTTGAAGAGCCTTTGAGATTTGTTGAACTTTCAGATCGAACAAACGTTCCCATTGTCAATCGTTATGCAACACCTGAAACACTTGGGAAAGACCGGCTTTCCGTTGTAGTGGCCGCTGCAAGCATGTTTCCGGAACTTAACTGCCTTGTGATTGATGCCGGAACCTGCATCACCTACGACATCATCGATCAGGATAAAAATTACCTTGGTGGAAGCATTTCACCGGGGATGCAACTAAGGTTTAAATCATTGAATACTTTTACCAGCAGGTTGCCGTTAGTACGTCACAGAAATTTTGATGGCCTTACTGGCAGTACCACTGAAGAGTCGATACAGTCTGGGATAATCAACGGAATCGCCTCTGAAATTGATGGAATAATTGAGCGATATAAAGTGCATTTTCCCGATCTGAAAGTTTTAGTTACAGGTGGGGACATGAATTTCTTTGCTAAAAAATTAAAAAGTAACATCTTTGCAGTCCCAAATCTGGTACTGATTGGATTAAATGAAATTTTGAATTATAATTTTGAAAAACGATAAATCGGCATTGAGGATAGTTCTAGTATTTTTTATTATAGGATTTCTCTTTATTGAAGGGCAATCCCAAATTGCGGTCAATTCTCCCTATTCACGATATGGAGTTGGTGATTTGGCTACGAGGCAAAATGCCTATAACTATTCGATGGGGGGGATTTCGTATGCCATAAGTCACCCGCGTTTTATTAACCCATCCAACCCGGCTTCCAACCATGCTTTCGATTCACTGTCATTTGTTTTCACTGGTGGAATTGCATCCCAGCTTGGACGGCTTAGGACAGATGAAACGACAAGCGATTCGGAGTATATCACCCTCGGTTACCTTTTGTTTGGGTTTCCTATAACACATTGGCTTAAATCCAGTATTGGGATAACTCCTTACAGCAATGTTGGGTATAATATTATTGATGAACAAGTATTGGAGGATATTGGGGCCACAGATTTTCATTACCTGGGCAGCGGTGGATTGAATGAATTTTTCTTAAATTTATCTTTTCAGGTGCATAAGGATTTAGCCCTTGGGCTTAAAACCTCTTACATGTTTGGTAAAGCTCAATTAGGACGTCTGGTAAGTTTTCCTGATTCTGCCTACATGCTCAATACCCGATTGGACAATTACATCGAGGTGGGCGATTTATTCTTTGAATTTGGCGCACAATACAACAAAGATATTGGACGAAACCTTACTCTTGGGCTTGGTGCAGTGTATATGCCCCAACAACAAATAAAAGCTACTGAAACCTATCTTGCCAGGACATATTTTGGTGATGCCACAAGTGTCGGGCTTTTTAAAGACACTATCGACAGCAGGATTAAAAACCAGGGAAACCTTACACTTCCCCAAAAAATTGGTTTTGGTATTATGCTGCGAAAAGGTAACAATTGGATGGTTGGGGCAGATTATGAATGGCAAAACTGGAGCAAGTATAAGGCTTTCGGTGTAACTGATTCACTTCAAAACAGCATGCGATTTTCGTTAGGAGGTGAGTATAAACCAAAGCGTACCGGAGGGGTTGGAAGTTACTTCGAAAATGTAACTTACAGGCTTGGGTTAAGGTATAATCAAACCTATCTTAACTTAAGAAATACTAAAATTAACGAGTTTGGTATAAGTTTTGGATTGGGTTTGCCATTACCGCGTTCTTATTCAAGTATAAACTTAGCGGTTGAAATTGGCAAACGTGGAACAACAGCATTTAATTTGATCCAGGAGAATTATATTAGGTTTACACTGGGTGTTTCGATTAAGGAAACGTGGTTTATTAAGAGAAAATATAACTAGCAAGAAATTATTACTACACTCGAATTTTCAATAAAGTTAAGTAAAATGAAAACAAGAATCTGGGCAGTATTGTTTAGTTTGATAGCAACGGCAACCTTTGTAGGTTTTGGCTTTTATGCATCAGCTATCGTACCTGAAAAACAAAGCGACATCAATGGCAATGAATTGAGCATTCCGCAAGAATATGGCAAATATGGTAAAGACAGTGCACAATGCGTTGTGAAACTATCCCTATACCGCGAATTTTACAAACAATGGAAAGCCAGCGGATACAAAAATCCTGCAGTACACGATGCTGTGGGCTCATGGCGCTGGGTGTTTAAAAATTGCCCCCAGGCATCACAAAATACCTATATCGATGGACTTAACATGATGGAATTTTATATGAAGGAAGCCAAAACTGATGAGATTAAATCAGCATACATTGATACCCTGATGATAATCTATGACCAGCGGATTAAGTATTTTGGCCGTGAAGGATATGTTTTAGGACGTAAAGGATCCGACCTGTTTAAATATGCACCAGAAGACTACGAAAAGGCCTATCATATTTTTAAAAAATCTGTCGATCTCAGGGGTAATCAATCTGAATCATTTGTGCTGGTTTATTATTTCCGTACAGTTTCTAAAATGGTGGACAACGATAAAATTGAAATTGGACAAATTGTAGATGTTTACGATCAACTCAGTAATATCATCGATTTCAACTTAAAAAATAATGCTGAAGGATCGAAGAAACATACAGAGTGGGTTAACGTAAAAGGAAATATTGACCTTACATTCGAACCCTATGCTAATTGCGAGGACCTCATAAAAATCTATAGTAAAAAGTTTGCCGAAACACCTGATGATATTGACCTGCTTAAAAAGATCACCGCAATGCTCGACAAAAAGGATTGCACCGATTCGGAGTTGTTTTTCGAAACTTCCGTTAAGCTCAATGAGCTTGACCCTTCACCATCATCGAGCTATATGATAGCAAAAATGATGTTTAAAAAAGAGCAGTTTAACGATGCAATCCCTTACCTTGAAGATGCCTTGAAAATTGAAGACGATGGGACAAAATCTGATGTGTACCTGCTATTAACAAGCATTTACAAACAAATGGATAATTTTCCTAAAGCAAGAAGCTATGCACGCAAATCACTTGATTTAAATCCCGGGCAAGGCCATGCATTGCTGATGATAGGTGACATGTATGCTGCCAGCGCGTCCGATTGTGGCGACAATGACCTAAGCAGAAAAGCTGCATACTGGGCTGCTGTTGACAAATACAGGAAAGCCAAAGCTGCAGATGAAGAAGTTGTTGACATTGCAAATAAAAGGATAGCTATTTACACCAAGCAATTTCCTGTTACCGAAACTTTGTTCTTTTACGATTTAGCAGAGGGAGATTCTTATACTGTTGGTTGCTGGATAAATGAAACCACAAAAGTAAGGGCTGCAAAATAACCCGTGATGAGACCAAAACTTAGTTTGGTAAAAGGCTTTATAGAAAACATTAGAAGAATTATTACAAAAAGCATTGTTGCAATATTTATTGCTGCAATGCTTTTTGCATGTGAAAACGACATGCAAACTATTAAATCGTTGAATATTGATGATACATTGCCCGATGAAACAGCGAAAGATATCGAAGTCATTTACAGCGATTCGGGCAAGATCATGATCAAACTATTGAGTTCAAGACTTAACCGCTACGAAAAGGAAGAACCTTACATGGAGTTTCCCGAGGGCCTTCAACTCTTATTCTTCGATTCGTTGATGAATGTTAAATCGGAGCTTACTGCGAATTATGGCATTAGCTGGGAAAAGAAAAAGCTGATGGAGGTGAAGGATGATGTTGTGATAACAGATTTTGCAAAAGATGAGGTGCTTAATACCGAACATATTATCTGGGATCAAGCGAAAAAAGAAATATATTCGGAAGTGTTTGTAAAACGTACCAACAAGGATGGTGTGATGTATGGTGAGGGTTTTTCGGCGGATGAAAACCTAAAAAGTTACAAACTTATTCAGCCCCGGGGGGTGCTTACTGTCGAAGATAAAGACAACCGTTAACATAAGGTTAATAGATTTGTTAATAGTAAAATGTTTTTCCCATTGAATGTCATTGAATGTCATTGGTGGTCATTGGTGGTCATTTATAGAATTGGAAGTAAATAATGGATAACTGGACAATAGTATTAATTATGCTTGCATTCTCGGCATTTTTTTCCGGGATGGAAATTGCTTTTGTCAGTTCCAACCGCTTGAAAATAGAGGTTGACAAAAACAAAGGCAGTATCAGTGCAAAGATTTTATCGAAGTTCAATGCAATTCCTTCAAAGTTTATTGGTGCTTTATTGCTCGGAAACAATGTTGCCCTGGTTATTTATGGAATTAAGATGGCTGTTATTCTCGAGCCATTCATCGAAAGCATGCTTCCGAATGCTTATAACAATGAGTTTCTCATCCTGATTATTCAAACTATTTTGGCCACACTACTGGTATTATTCGTAGCCGAATTTATCCCTAAAGTTCTATTCAAAATCAACTCAAACAAGATACTTACTTTTTTTGCCATACCCATTTACCTGTTCTTCTATTTGTTTTACCCGATCATTTACATTTACATTGGCCTCTCAGAATTTATCCTAAAGCGTTTTGTAAAAAAAATAAACTTCAAACAGGACGGTCTTGTGTTCAACGCTATCGACCTCGACAATTATTTACGGGAATTTTCGCCTGACTTTAGTAAGCAGGGCGAAGTTCAACAGGAAGTACAGATGTTTCAGAACGCAATTGATTTCAGGAATGTGAAACTAAGGGAATGTATGGTGCCAAGAACGGAAATTATTGCCCTTGAAGAAAACGATGAGGTGAACAGACTTCGAGATACTTTTATCGATTCAGGGCATTCAAAGATCCCCATCTTCCGGGAGTCTATCGATAATATCATCGGATACACACATTCGGCTGATATTTTCAAAATGCCAAAGTCAATCAAATCAATTACCCGCCAAATTATTGTGGTCCCCGAAACCATGCTGGCCAATGCTGTGTTAACGATGTTTATACAGCAAAACAGGAGCATTGCTGTTGTTGTCGATGAATTCGGTGGAACTTCCGGTATCATCACAATGGAAGATGTAATTGAAGAAATTTTTGGGGAAATCAATGATGAATTTGATGTGGAAGATTTAACCGAAAAGAAGATCAGTAACTCGGAATACATATTTTCTGCCCGTATTGAAATTGATTATCTCAACGAAAACTACCATTTTGATTTGGCAGGATCTGACGATTACGAGACACTCGCCGGATTTATCATTCATCATTACCAAAGTATTCCCGGACTTAACGACACCATCCAAATTGGCCCTTTGTCGTTTACCATCCTCGAAGCAAGCGAAAACCGGATTGAAAAAGTAAAGCTGATTATCGAAGACTATTAAGCTAACATCTCGCCATAAAATCATCTATAGCCTATATAAAAGTACCATCCCGCACGTGCGGGATCAAAGTACAAAACTTGCGGCACACAGTAAGCCCGTACGGGTCCGTATGGATAAATAACAAAAATTAAGTTTCAAATGCATAAGCAGCTTTGATTATTGAGGTTTCGAATTTGGGATTTATTTGGTTTTTGGTTTTTTGCCAGAGGCATCACAATGTGAGAATTTTGAGATTTATTAGTTAGAAAACAAAATTTGAGTTTAATGACAGATTCAAATTACAGGCATCAATCAGCTATTTTTTCCGACAAACACATTCATTTAACAGTAAATCAATACTTTTTGCACAAAAACCTAACAATATTGCAAAAAAAACTTTCCCGTTCCATATTCTATTGTATTTTTGCACCTCTTTAAAAAAACAGATATAAAATGGCATTAATTGGACAGATTAGGAAACATTCGGGATTACTTGTAGTCGTTATTGGAGTTGCCCTTGCTGCTTTTGTTTTAGGTGATTTTTTAAAACCAAGTCAGCAGTATCAACAAAATTATATTGGTGAAGTAGGCGGAATTGAAATTCCTTCACAAGAGTTTTTCCAAAAAGTAAATGAACAAGAACAAGCTACCAAAGACCAGCGCAAGACCGACAAACTTGAAGCGCAGGATCTTTTTCAAATAAAACAAAGTATTTGGAATCAGTTTGTACAGGAAATCATCATGGCCGAGGAGTACTTGAACCTTGGTTTAACAGTAACCACTCAGGAGCTTTCGGACCAAATATTGGGTGAGAACCCGCACAAATACGTGCAGCAGTCGTTCACCAACCCCAATACACAGAAGTACGATCCTGAAATGGTAAAGTCATTTCTTCAAAACCTCGACGGACAGTCAGCCGACATGAAAAGAAGGTATTTAAGCCTCGAGACGATGGTAAAAGAAGACAGGCTTAAAACCAAGTACAACACATTAATCACCAAGGGATATTCAATTCCGGAAGCTTTTGCAAAGCTCGATTACGTCAACAACAACCGTAAAGTTGACTTCCGCTTTGTTGCCCCAAAATTTGCTTCTGTAGCCGATTCATTGGTAACAGTTACCGACGATGATTTGATGGCTTACTATGAAGAGCATGAGTACAATTATAAGCAGGACGAAATCAGGTCGCTTGATTATGTAACATTCGAGGTTATACCTTCACCAAAAGACCGAGAGGATATTGCAAATGAAGTAAACCAGCTAAATGCCGAGTTTAAAACTACTGACGATATTACACTTTTTATAAATTCAGTATCCGACACAAGGTACGACAGCACATATAAAAAAGAAACTGAACTTCCGGTGCGTATTGCAAAAGAGATGTTTGAGGCACCCATTGGAACAATGGTGGGCCCTTATATCGAAAAGGAAATTTATAATATCGCTAAGCTGATGGATAGGCAGGAACGTGCTGACTCTATTATGATGAGCCAATTATTAGTTTCGTATGCAACTGCTCCGTCAGGCATGAATTTGAGTGAAAGGACGAAGGAAGAAGCTGAAGTATTGGTTGATAGTTTGCTTCTTGTAATTGAAAAGGATCCCGAAAAATTTGTTGACCTTACAGTTGAATTTTCTAATTACCCCACAGCTGCCGAAGACAAAGGTGATTTAGGATGGGTGATTGATGGAAATCCGGGCTTTGCACTATTTTATAATGAAGGTATGGATGTAAAGGTTGGCAAGGTGAAAAAAATGGAAACAGCCCTGGGATACCACATCATCAAGATAACCGAAAAAACCGAGCCCATCGAAAAAGTAAGGGTTGCCATAGTTACCCGTGCCATCGAGCCTAGCAACGAAACTTTCCAGGATACTTATTTAAGGGCCAGCGAATTTGCCGGCGAAAACCCAACTTTAGCTCAATTTGATACAACAGTTATTAATCAAGGGCTGAATAAAAGGTCTGCCGATCGTCTGAATGAAATGTCAAACAGGATTGCAGGTATCGAATATCCAAGACAGATCGTTCGTTGGGCATTCTCTGATAAAGAGCTTGGAACCGTTTCACATGTATTTGAAAATCAAAAAAGCTACATTGTTGCTGTGCTCAAAGAAATCATCCCTGAAGGATTTACTCCATTTGAAAATGTAAAAGAACAAATCAGGCCATTGGTCCTGAACATTAAAAAGGCTGATGTGCTGGTTGATAGGATCAACGCCCTGAACACTGAAGACCTTTACCAAATTGCTTCAGGAATGGATGAAAAAGTTGACACCGCCACTGACATTAGTTTCATGGCAAGGAACATTCCTGGTTTTGGCAGGGAAAATGAAGTTATCGGGAAATTGATGACCCTCAAATCCGGAATAACTTCAGCACCTATCAAAGGAAACAATGCAGTATTTGTTGTTCTTATTGATGAGATTAAAGAAGCAAAAGAGATAGATGTTTATGCAATTTATGCAAATCAACTCGAATCTGCTTTTAAAAATAAAATTAGTGCCAATGCCCCCTACAAGGCACTTGAAGAGAATACTGAAATTATCGACAACCGCTTAATGTTCTATTAATAGCCGGTTCGCCGAATAGATTTTCCTTTTCGAAGGACAAAAAATATAAAAGGGCATCCCTAATTTAGGGATGCCCTTTTTGTATAATCCTAAGCTGGATAAATCATGAGTTAATGGTAATTGTTTAGGACCTGCTGAAAAACTCAGAATAAAAATATTTCGGTGCTTTGCACCTTACATGACTTCAGGGGTAAATGTTGTTTCTACAAAGATTGCGCGGCTCTGCCGCTTAAAAATGCAGTATTTGGAAAACTTGGTTGAACCAAAAGAATAATATGAGGTGCAGCGCACCGATAATATTTGTAGTTAATAGAA
>CAZBDF010000038.1:0-17031 GCA_964490385.1 uncultured Lentimicrobiaceae bacterium
GATATCCCCAGCTCTCGGCAAGATTGTTCAACAACTTTCCTTCGCCTGGCTGGGACTAGAAGTTTCCCTCTGCCGCTACTTTCAAAATAGAAATATCCAATGCCTGATCGGCTACCAGCCTCCGCAACTGAGCATTCTCCTTTTGAACAGCCCGAAGTTGCTTAACCATATCAGGACTCATCCCACCATACTTCTGCCGCCAGCGATAATAAGTCTGCTGACTGATCTCGATCTCTCTACAGACTTCAGGAACCGCTTTGCCTTGCCCAATTAAAACATCTGCCTGCCTCAACTTTGCCACAATCTGTGGCCCACTACAACGCTTTCTCATAAGTATAACCTCCAAAATTCAGTGTTAATATTATACTAAACTTGTCCGTTATACTCTCACATAAAATGGATCAGTTTCCGGGGGGCAGACCATTAGATAAAATAAAAACTATTTTTGATAATTCTTTAGAATTTAAAAAAGAACTGGATGCAAATGTTCCTCAGATAAAACGGAATATTTTTTCATTGTTGAATGGGATTGAAAATTAAAAAACTTAATAGAGCGGATAGGGTAGCTGCTTGGCGTTTGTGTATGGGCTGTGGTGCTTGTGCTTATGCATGTCCTAATGAAGCGATTTCTTTGATCGATATTGCTGAGGTTGGCATTCGGCCTGGAGTTGATGAAACCAAGTGTCAGCGGTGCAGCGAATGCATTAAGGTATGTCCTGGTATCGGGCTTGAGCATGAAGTATTTCCAGATAATTCAATTGAGGAATTAAAGCAGGCATGGGGGCCTGTATTATCGCTATGGGAAGGCTATGCGACTGATGAGAAGGTCAGGTTTGCTGGTTCTTCTGGTGGAGTTGCGACGGTTCTTGCGTTATATGGGCTTGAAAGCGGGATAGCGGGTGGTGTTTTGCATGTTGGAGTTGACGGGGATGATCCTATTAAGAATTTGGGGGTTTATAGTAAAACGAAAGAGCAGCTACTCTCTTGCAGCGGTTCACGGTATTCACCAGTGTCGTTGTGTGAGGCGTTTGGAATAATTAAAAAAGAAAGTTGTAAAAGTATATTTATTGGTAAGCCTTGCGATGTTGCAGCGTTGACTAAGGCTCGTAAGCTTGATGCTGAACTCGATGAAAAGATAGCTTTTACGATAAGCATATTTTGTGCTGGTACGCCAACGAGTAACGGAACTTTAGCAGTTCTCGAAGAGATGGGTGTCAGTGATATCAGTGAGTTGGAAAGTTTCCGATATCGAGGGAATGGTTGGCCTGGCAGCACGACGGCAGTTAAGAAAAACGGTGAAATTTTTAAAATGGAATATGCTCAGTCATGGGGAGATATTCTCAGTAAGCATGGCCAGCTTCGTTGCAGGCTTTGTCCTGATAGTACCGGTGAATTTGCTGATATTTCTTGTGGTGATCCGTGGTATCGGCAAATCGAGCAATCTGAACAGGGGCAGTCTTTAGTGCTTGTCAGAAGTCAAAAAGGAAATGAGATTATTCAAAAAGCATTAGCAAGTGGGTGTGTATCTATCAGTTCTGCTGAATCACATGTGTTGGGTGATTCTCAAGTTTCAGTATTAAAAAGAAGGCAGCAGATATGGGGAAGATTGATGACAATGCGGCTTATGAGAGTGCCTGTGCCATGTTTTAAAGGGTTTTCGCTGCTTGCTGGTTGGTTAGGGTTACCCATGAAAGAGAAAGCACGTTCGGTCATAGGAACTTTGAAACGGATAATAGTTCGGAAATGGCATCGGCCTTTTGATGCTTTTAGGAAATAAAAAATGGAAAGCGTTACACTAACAATTGCGGCGATCGGCTGTTTGCTGGTCTTATTTTTCAAGCCTGTTCAGGGGTTGGCAGTATATGTGGTCCTGGCAATGTGGTATCCTTATGGGGTTGGGACGGTTAGTGTTGGTACGATAGATTTTTCTGTTGGCAGAATTGTTATTATAGTTTTGTTATTTAAGACCCTGATTGGTTCAGATTTAGCAACAAAATTTAAAGTTATGTGGCTTGACAGATTTATAGTTATTCTTTTTATAGCTGAGGTAGTTGCCGGTGCTACAACGGTAGAGATGATGGATCTGATCGAAAACAGGGCAGGTGATTTTTTTGATATGGGTTTACCATATTTTGCGGTTCGGCTGATAATTACTGATAAGAATAAATTTTTAACACTGCTAAAGGCTATTACCTGGTCAGCTGGTATTCTGGCAGTGTTTGCTGGTATTGAATCATTAACGGGAAATAATCTGCTCAAATTAGGGCGTACTCTTCCTCTGATAGAAAAAAGATTGATATTTTTTAGTAGAGCCCAAACAACATTTCGGCATCCTATCTATTATGGAGTATTCTCCACTATGGCTGCAGCTATCTGTATGGGGTCATTCAAAAGTATAAAAAACGCATCTAACTACAAGATACTAGTTGTTATGATTTTTTTGGGTTGTTTTTTTTCCATGTCCAGCGGCGGTTTGCTCGCTATGGTTGGAGCACTTTCTTTTATATTCTTTTATAAATATCGGTATTATTGGAAAAATGTGATAATTGCAATCGTGATTATGTGCTGCGTCGTGGAAGTATTAAGCAATAGGCACTTCTATGATGTTATAGACCGATTCTGCTTTAATGGTGCTACTGCATGGTATAGAGCCAGATTGTTTGAAGTGGCTTTTTTTGAGGGTGGCATGAGTGGCCATTGGGTTACTGGATTTGGAATGGAGGACCCTATGTGGGGTTTGAGAATTGACATGAGAAAACATACAGATATGGTGAATCATTATTTATTGGAATTGTGTCGGTATGGCCTGGTAGGGTTTATTCCTTTTTGTGCTGTAATTATTGCAGCTATAAAAAGCCTTTTCAAAAATTTCTGGTCGATTAATAATGATTCGGATAGGTGGATTATATGGTGTACGGCAGGGAGTTTATTTGGAGTTCTTTTGGCTTTTAATTCGGTTTCTCTTTTTGGTCAGCCCATGACTTTGCTGTATATGTTGTTTGGATTTTGTGTCACTTTGCCACTCATAACCCATCGAAAAAACAATTGATGTTTTAATGCCGGGTGAAGTAACTTATTAATGAAAAAAATTAATAGGATAATAAAACAGGATTTGGCTCAATTGTACTTGGAAGCTGAATCTATCAAATTTGATTATTATATATAGATTGGAGAAAACAATGAAAAGTTTTGTTCGACTTCCTTTAGTTAAAAGAGATCAATGGATTCTTGATAAATGCAAGCAAAAAGAAGTTATTCATATAGGCTGTGCCAACTCCCCCAAAACAAGGCAAAAAGCGGAGAAGAATAGCCTGTTGCATCAGAATTTACCTTCTGTGTGTCAATCACTTATTGGTTTAGACATTGATGAAGATGCATTGGAAATTTTGCGTAAAGAATATAACATTCAAAATATTCGATATGGAGATGCGGAAAATTTGCATGATAGTCTCTCAGATGAAAAATTTAATACCATACTTGCACCTGATGTTGTAGAGCATCTCAATAATCCTGGACTTTTTTGGGAAGGTGCTCGCAAATGCCTTGAAGGTGTAGACAATGGTCAACTTATAGTAACTGTACCTATGGCCTTTTCGTTAAAACGCTTCGCTTCTTTATTATTGTGCCATAATGAGCATCCTAATTACGATCATGTTGCATATTATTCTCCTGCGTGTATGATGCAATCAGCGAAACGTTATGGTTTTTCGATGTGTGAAAGCGTGGCATTTCTTTGGCGTAATCCTACGTTTGTCAATCGTATTAGCAATTTTTGTACAAGCGCTGTAATTCATTTTTCGAGAAATGCATATTTTACTGATGGGTTGGGCTGTGTCTTTGAGCTGAAATAATTATGCTATATCTTGAGAAAATAGTAGATTTTGATTATATCAATTACTTTTCGATAAATTAGATAAGAGTGGTAAAAGCTGTGAATATTTCGATAGTAATAGTTAACTGGAACACAAAGGAAATCCTTAAAAATTGTTTGCAGAGTATTTATGAGCAGACCAAGGATATTGCCTTTGAGACGATAGTTATTGATAACGGCTCAACGGATGGTTCTGTTGAAATGATTAAAGGCCGTTTTCCAGAAGTGGTTTTAATTGAAAATGATGAAAACAGAGGCTTTGCAGCAGCTAATAATCAGGGAATAGCAATTGCCAAGGGGCAATATGTGCTGCTCTTAAACAGTGATACGGTAATACTCGATAACGCAATAGAAAAGACATTTAAATTTGCAGAAGAAAACCCTGATTCAGGGGTAATTGGATGTAGGGTATTAAATTCGGATAAAACACTTCAACCAACCTGTTTTATGTTTCCATCGTTAGTTAATAGAGTATTGTTTACGGGATATTTTTATAAGCTTTTCCCCAAGAATAAATTTTTCGGCAGAGAGCGAATGACCTGGTGGAATCGAAATACTCAGCGAGAAGTTGATGTTGTGACGGGATGTTATATGCTGGTTAGCAGAAAAGCAATAGAGCAGGTCGGTGTGATGGATGAGATTTTCTTTATGTACGCTGAAGAAATTGACTGGTGTTATAGATTCAAGCAAGCAGGTTGGAAGAATCTTTTTACTCCTGATGCTGAAATTATTCATCTTGGAGGTGCAAGTGCGATTAGGCATAAAGCTGAAAGAGCCTTGTTGAAAGATAAATCTGACATTCTTTTTATGTGCAAATATTGGCCTAAATGGAAGGTTTGCCTGGGAGTTACTCTTAAGGGACTGTTTTATCTGACTCGGCTTTTAGTTATATTTCCTTTGTATATAGTTAAAAGGAAGCAATCATATCGTGATATTATAAATAATCATTTAGCAGGACTAAAATACCTGCTACGATTTCAATACTGTTCTAAGGATAATTAAGAGCACAGCAAACTAAATATTTTACCAAGTCTATTTTGTGAAAGGTTATATTTATTATGCCTGGTTTGGCAGCAATTTTAGCACCAAGTCCCAATAAGACGCTTGCTTCAAATATAATTGAAATGGCGAAAGTAATGCGGCATGAGGATTTCTACAAAGAAGAAATCTTCTTTGATGAGTTTACGCCCTTTGTCGCTGCTCGTGTTCATCTTAATGTTGTGAACAAGCAACCTCAGCCAATTTGCAATGGAGATTCTTCTTTGCGTGTTATGATGGATGGTGAGCTCTATAATCGCGATGAGTTACGATCAAGGCTAACCTCAAGCGGATATGATATAAAAACAGATAGTGACGCTGAACTTATATTACATTTGTACGAAGAAATCGGAGAGGACTTTGCAAAAGAATTAAATGGTTGTTTCCTGATATTAATACATGATAAGCAGCAAGGGAAAACCTTGATTGTTAATGATTACTTTGGGGTTTACAGAGCATTTTATAGTCAGGCTAATGATGAAATTATCGTAGCTTCAGAAATAAAAAGTATTTTGAAATACAATCATCAATCGTATAAGCCTAACACGGAAAAATTACCAGAATATTTTCTCTATGGCGGCATTCTAAATGATGAAACATTATTCAAAGGGATCTACAGATTACCTCCTGCTTCTCTTTGGACTTACAAGGATGGACATGTTTCCAGAGGGCAATATTCTGATTTTACTGATATTCAACAAAATGCTTCAATAAGCCAAACAGAAATATTTGAAGAGTCTGCCAGGTTATTTGAGAAAATTATACCGAGGTATGCATCAGGAAATGAAGTGGGGCTTTCCTTGACAGGGGGGTGGGATACCAGAGCAGAATTGGCGATGATAAAATCGTTAGGATTTTCTATGCCCTGTTATACATGGTGTGGTCCTTATGGCGATAGTCTGGATGTGAAGATTGGACGAAAAGCCGCAGAAACAGTAGGCTTGGAACATCATGTAATTAATATTGAAAAACCTTTTTTCGAGAATTTTTCCGATTATGCTCACAAAACCATCTATGTTTCTGATGGTTCTGCGGATGTATTCCAAAGCCATAAGATTTATCTAAATAGTCTTTCACGGTCTTTGGTGCCTATAAGATTAACCGGTAAATATGGGTCGCAAACAATGTCTGGTGGATTCCTTGTGCCAAAACATAGATTTTGTACGCAAATGTTTTCTGAGCAATTTCTTCATGATATTGGTTCGATAGATCAATATATTCGTAAATTTGAAGATTGGAATTCTACTATAGAAACGATTCGTTGGCTTTGGCCCGAAGGTTTTATGGCAATAGAAGGTTCACAGGTAGTTTTAAGGAATCCATTTATGGATAAAGAGTTAGCAATGTTTCTGCTAAGTATTCCGAAGAACTATCTACAAGGCTCTGTAGTCCAGAAATATATTATCCAAAACAAATGTAAAAAATTAACAGGTTTCCCCTCTAATAAAGGGGCTTATATTAAATCGGGAAATATTTTTAATAATATTAAAAGCAGTATATCGGGCCAATTTTACAATCTTTTGACCAAGTTGGATAAAGCATATCTTCATGAAAATATTCCCCATGCATTTGCCAGGTTAGATCCGTTTATGAAATATACAGGACTTGAAAGTTTTTTCCTTGGTTCATGTAATCTCGCCAGTTACCGACGATGGTCTAAAAATGAATTAAGGGGTTTTGTGGAGAATATGCTTCTTAATGAACGCACATTGTCCAGGTCATATTTGGATGCTACTTTTATAAAGAAAATGGCTTCAGATCATTTTGGTAATAGAGCTAATTACATAAGGGAAATAGGAAGAATAATATCCATTGAAATATGGCATCGTCTTTTTGTTGATTAGGATAATATGGAATCAAAGTCAAAAAAACTAAGTGTATTAATAGCAGCTTATTGCGTTGACAAAGCTGATGTGGGTGGGTCAAAGATGGCCTACGAGTGGATAACTCGTCTTTCTGAATATGTTGACATTTGTGTCATTACAACAGGTAGCAGGTTTCATGAAGTTACAGGGCTTGAAGATCACAATAATGTTAAGCAAATTATTTTGAAACCTCGTTTATCTTTCAAAAAATGGGACGCTTTTGATCGAGCTGCTCAGCCAGGTTATATTGAATTCTTTTTCCGTGCTTATAAAGTTGCACAGAAATGTGCGAGCAATGGTAATTTTGATTTATGTCATCAAGTCCTGCCTCGTTCACCCAGGTATCCATCGCCATTTATTGGTATTGATATTCCAATGGTCATAGGTCCATTTCATGGTGGGATGAAGAGTCCAGCTGTGATGAAGTATCTAGAGGTTAAAGATAGCTGGATGTTTAAATTAAAGGTAGTTGATGATTTTCGCATGAGATATGACCTATTCCTAAGAAAGCATTTTGCTAAAGCAAAACGCCTTGTGATTTCTGCACCTTACGTAAGAGAATTACTTTTGCCAAAAAATCGCGAAAAATGCGTTGTAATACCGCCGCCTCCAAGTTTCGAAGTCAAGGCGAATCAACTTGATAAATATCATAGAAACGATGATATCTTGAAGATGGTTTATGTGGGTAGATTAGTGCCAAGTAAAGGCCTTGAGCTTCTTTTTTTAGCGATGGCTAAGTGTAAGAATAAAAATGTCAAATTGGCTATCTATGGACGTGGTTCAGGGGAGTCTGGTTATCGAAGCATGGTCGAAAATTTGAATTTGGCTGATAGAGTTACCTGGAAAGGATTTGTTCCTAGTTCTGAAGTTATAAAAGGCTATGACTTATTTGACCTATTCATATTTCCAAGTCTTAAGGAGCCAACAGGAATTGCTCTCACAGAAGCAATGGCAGTTGGGCTGCCAGTTGTTTGTATAGATACAGGAGGACCTGCCTATATAGTTACTCCAGATTGTGGTATTAAAATTCCTGTTACGACAAAAGATCAAATGATAACAAAGCTTGCAGAAGCGATTGATACAATGGCTAATGATCCTGAGAAAAGATGTAAAATGGGGATGTGTGCGTACGATAGAATCACAGAAAATTTTACATGGGATGTGGCAGTTGGAAAAATGCTTAAAATTTATGATGAAATCATTAAAGACAAAGCTGAAGATAAATCAGAAGATAGCAAAATCCTTTGCACATGTAATAAAGATAATCAATGTTAGAGAATAATATTAAATATATTATAATTACTCCTGCTTATAATGAGGCTGGGTATATTAAGAAAACCATAGAGAGCGTGGTTTGTCAAACCATATTGCCCAGCTTGTGGGTGATCGTTGATGATGGTTCTACGGATAATACAGCGGCTATAATTGGAGATTATTCAAAACGATATAGCTGGATTCAATATTTACGCCGTGAAAAGGAAGCTGGTCATAGTTATTTTGCCAGTAATGTTTATGCAATAATAGCAGGTTATGAACAAGTAAAAGATTTAGATTATGATTTTCTTGCGGTGCTTGATGCTGATATTACATTGCCTGAGGATTATTATGAGCAGATCTTTAAGCGATTCGACAAGGATGAAAAACTTGGGACAGCTTCTGGTGTATATCAGGATGTGGTTGACGGCAAGCTGCGAAAAATGATGAATGATCGGCGATCGACTCCCAAGGCTATTCAGGTTTTCAGGCGGCAATGTTTTGAAGATATTGGTGGATATCTGCCAATGAAATATGGAGGTGAGGATACTTGCAGCTGTGTTATGGCTCGGATGAAAGGCTGGAAAGCCTGGTCATTTCCTGAGCTTTGTGTCATTCACAATAAACCAGCAGGGACCGGACATACTGGTAATATGTTAAAAATACGCTTTAGAAATGGTTTAAACGAGTATGGATTAGCGACGCATCCTGTTTTTATGCTGGTGAAATCATTAAGGCGTTGTTTTAAAGAAAGGCCTTATGTTTTGGGAGGCTTGGCGAGACTTACTGGTTTTTTATATGGGTGTTGTCTGCGGGAAAAGCGTCAGGTTTCAAACGATTTTGTTAAGTTTATTCGCAAGGAACAGATCGGCCGAGTATTTAATTTTAATAGGATAGCAAAAGAAAATATAACGAATGACATTGAAAAATAATTCAAAATTGAAAGTATGTCTTGCTGCATCAGCAGGGGGGCATTTGACTCAGCTTTTGAAGCTTGAAAACAGCTGGAAAGATCGTGAGTTCTTTTTTGTTACGACTACTGATGTCGTGAAGGGAAAACTCGAACAGTCAGGCAAAACATATGTTGTTGGTGAGTGCAATCATAAGCATCCCTTTGATGTAATTAAAGTGTTATTAAATTGCATAAAAATAGCTTTTACAGAAAAGTTTGATGTTGTAATAAGTACTGGTGCTGCTGCTGGTTGTTTGATGTGTTTTCTTGGTAAACTCAAAGGTGCTAAAATTATCTGGCTTGACAGCATTACAAATGTTAAAAAAATGTCACTATCGGGTAGAATGGTTCGGCATATTGCGGATCTGTCTTTGGTGCAGTGGTCTGAACTTGCTGAGCAGTACAAAAATGTTGAATATGCTGGTGCGGTAATATGATATTTCTTACAGTTGGTACACAATTTCCATTTGATCGACTTGTCAAGGCTGTTGATAGTGCTTGCAGCGGTGGTTTTGTTGAAGATGAAATATTTGCTCAAATAGGTCATAGTTCATATAAGCCTGAAAATTTTAAATTTGTTGAGTCATTAGATAAGCATAATTTCGACAAGAATTTAAAAGAGGCTTCATGTTTGATAAGTCATGCGGGAATGGGGACAATAACAATGGCATTAGAGCATAATAAGCCTTTGTTGGTGTTGCCTAGGTTGGCAAAGTTTGGTGAGGTTGTTAATGACCATCAGGTTGATATTGTGGGTCAGTTTGAGCAGCTTGGGCATATACTTGTTGCATATACTGAGGATCAGCTTCCGGAAAAAATTAAAGAATTGAAAACATTTGTTCCTAAACCAAGAGGAAATCAGGCACAATTGGTGGTTAATAGAATAAGCGGATTTTTGAATGAGTTATAATAAAGAAAATATTAAAGCAGTTATACTTGCAGGCGGCAGTAGTGTCAGATCTTATTTGGCGGGACAGTGTCCGCCAACTCCCCTTTGGCCTATCGCTGAGAAAACTGTTCTTGAAAATTTACTTGGTCATTTGTCTAAGCAAGGCATCAAGCGTACCGTTATTTGTTCCAATGGTGATGGTGCTGCTATACTTGAATCGATAAATTTCAGTAATTATATGAATATCGAATTTGTAAATGAGTCACTGCCTTTAGGCCCAGCTGGTTGTATTCGAGCAGCAGCTGATGAAGATAATGATGGATTGCTGTTGGTGTTTTCAGCTAATATGACTTGTTCTGTCGATATTGATATGATTATTGATGCCCACCGTAGCGGCCAGGCTGATATGACGGTAATGTTCAATCCTGCCTATAACGACAGTAATGTTATGGTAGAGACAGCTGGAATATATGTCTGCGAGCCGAATGTTCTGGATCACATTCCTAAAGAAGGTTACTTTGATATCAAGGAAGGTTTGATCCCTGAGATGACCCGGGCAGGCAAAGTTGTTCACGCAGCATCAATGCCAAAGCCGGCGGGCAATTTTCGTAACTGGCAGGAGTATTTATTTGCGATTGAAGTCTATCTTGAAAACTATGCTGAAACAGATATGCAATTGCCGATTGTCAAGCAAGACAACACAAAATCAGTATGGGCTGATTCTAAAGCCCAAATACATCCGAGTGTGCAATTTTATGGTTCGGTTGTTGTTATGGAAGGCTCTTGTATATCAAAGGATACAATTGTCTTTGGTCCAACTGTAATTGGACGTAATGTAAATGTTGGCGAAAGTAGTGTGGTTGTAAATAGTGTTTTATGGGACAATGTTCAGATCGGATCAAATTGTGAAATTCAACATTGTGTCTTTAGTAATAATGCATTACTGCGAAGTGACAATGTTGCAGAGGATAAATTTATTGCTCACAACTCAGGTAAAATCCTGACAGGGCTAATTGGGAGAGGTTTAGCTGCCGTGAAAAAAAATACGAATAAATTAAAATCTACACTGTTGTCTTATTTCGATAAGATGATAGATTTTCTGCCTGGTTCAAAATCTGCAGAGAGAAAGATCGCTCCGTATCTTATTGGAGGATTACTCTTTATTATTTTTTTCTGGTCTTATTGGCCTGGCATCGTTGACATGTGGACTATTTGGCAGAGAAGTGACGAATATTCGTCAGGGCTTTTGGTTCCGTTTCTGGCAGTTTATATCTTGTGGTCAAGACGTCACGCAATTGCCAAGACCCCTGTGAAGCCTTCTATGTGGGGTTTGTTTGCTTTTGCTGGTGCACAGGCCATCAGGTTTTTTGGTTTGTTTTTTATGTACAGCTCAGCGGAAAGGTTATCGATTGTACTGAGTATTATAGCTTTGGTACTTCTATTTTGTGGATGGAAATTTTTATGGAAAGTATCTACCATATTGCTTTTTTTGTTTTTGATGCTTCCTTGGCCTAACAGGGTTCAAGCTGCTCTGGCGCTGCCGCTGCAAAACTGGGCAACCTCATCAGCGGTATTTTGCCTGGAGATAGTAGGCTATGATATTGTTCAGGAGGGCAATGTTATACATATTGGTCAGACGACTGTTGCTGTGGCTGAAGCATGTAATGGCTTAAGGATGATCACAGCGTTTTTTGTGATAAGCGGCATGGTTGTTTTATTGGTTAATAGACGGTGGTGGGAAAAGCTGATAATTTTACTTTCCTGTTTGCCAGTTGCTTTGTTGTGTAATACCGTTCGATTAGTTATTACTTCTATTGCTTTTACAATTCTTAAAGGTGAATATTGGGAGAGAATGTTCCACGATTTTGGTGGATATGCAATGATGCCTTTAGCGCTTGGTTTAATGATGGTTGAACTCTTTATCCTGAGAAGGTTAACAACACCTCCAACTGAAAAAGAAATAATAGTAATAACGCAAAAAACTTCAGTTCATGATTGACGGTAAATTCGTTAGAATGGCCTGATAGTATTAAAATTGGGCCGATTTTTTTTATGCATTGGTCCAATAATGACAGTGTTTAAAAGATAAGAGTCAATAGTATTTGTATATATTTATGAAATATCCTGAAAGTGTTTTTGTAGACCATTGGGATTTGTTAAAATATGTTTGTCAGGGTAGATGGATAAATTAGGCGTGATGAGTTTGTATTTCTCTAATCTGACATAATATCTGGTGAAAAGATATGGAACAAATTAGAATGTTTTTGGTAAGGGTTTTGGGAGGCATATACCGTTATGAGTGATTTAGACAAATATAGTGATCAGATAATAGAAGCAAGTGTTACCGATGGTGGTTTATCGCCTGAGGTCGGAGGTGCTTCTAGTTTTGGTATGGTTCTGGGTATACTTCATCGCTGGTATATTGTCTTGGCAATATTCATATTAGTGTGCTCAGCTGGGATCCCTGCGATATGGCTTTTAAAGAAACCTCAGTATAATGTAGCCGGTTTTATAAGAGTAGCGCCAATTCTAACAAACCTTCTTTCTGGTGAGCAGGAAAAAGGTGAAATATCAAATTACGAAAGTTTTATTAATACCGAGGCTATAAGAATAACCAGTGTTCCTGTTGTGGAGAGGGTTACGGATGAATTGGTGGACAAAAAATTAAGCTCTTTTGAAAATTATGCTGCTGACCCTGTCAAGAAAATACAGCAGATGATAAGTGGTAGTGAAGAGAAACCTAGTGTTTCAACTATTTTGAAAGAGATGATATCTGATAAAGTTATTAGAGCTTATGCCAGTAATAATTCCGAGTTGATAACAGTACAAATGGAAAATGGAAATACATCTGAGGCTAAGCAAATTGTTGATGCTTTTATTCGGTCGTATATGGCCATTGCTGTTTCTGATTCTTCAAATTCTGAAAACCAAAAACTTAATCTGTTGGAAAGTGAGCAAAAGTTATTATTTCAGAAGATGGAAAATCAGCGTGAGACTATTTTTAAATTGGGCCAGGAATTTGGAGACACATCTTTGGAAGGCCGATACGGCATAAAGTTACAAAGAGTTTCTGCTTTGCTGACAGAGCTTACAAAACTTGAATCAGAAAGAATCAGGCTTGAACTTGAAGTAACATTGCTTGAGCAAACCTCAGGTGATGATTCTGATCCATCTGCATTATTACGCATACGTCAGGAATATATAAATGCTGATTCGAGAGTAAGGACGCTGGTAGAGAATATTACCCAGTTGGAACAAAACCTTATTGTTGCACATCAGGTTTTGGCTCCTAAAAATCCGGAGCTTAAGATGAAGGCTGAACTTATAGAAAAATTAAATGAGCGTCTCACAGAACTCAAAAAAGAAGCTGGGGACATTTTTGATGATTCTATATCCGAGGGTATATCAAAAACAGGTGAAGACAGGTTGGTTCAGGTGCGTGCGGCTTTGGAGCGTACTAAAAAATATGAGGATAGCTACCGCGAGAT
Organism: uncultured Lentimicrobiaceae bacterium; assembly: GCA_964490385.1. Classification (GTDB taxonomy): domain Bacteria; phylum Bacteroidota; class Bacteroidia; order Bacteroidales; family 4484-276; genus 4484-276. Next base: position 13,358 of record CAZBDF010000038.1, read on the forward strand.
GTTAGCCAAGGTAGACACCGAGGCGATTGATGTCGGTCGAAAGCAATTAACAATTGCTGATTTAAAAGAACAGCTGGTTTTAACCAAAGAAAGATATGATCAGTATACCCGTCGTATTCAGGAATTGGAAATTGAGCGAAAACTTCCCGCAAGAATTTCTGTTGCACAATATGCAGATATTGCTTTGGTTGTTGATAAACGTATAAAACTTACATTAGCAGTTGTCTTTGCAGCAATTGGATTAGGAGTTATGGTAGCTTTTCTTCTGGCTAAAGTGGATCACCGAATGTGGGTTCCAAATGATTTAACAAAGAAAATTGATATCAGGGTAATAGGGACTACTACAGCTTTTAAAAATATTAAAAAAACCTTATTGTCTGAGCGTGTAGAGGAAGACTTCCATACTATTTGTGCTAATTTGGGTTTATTCAACGAGAATAACCAGGAAGTGCCTAAGCAGCTTGTTATAACAAGTTCGGTATCAGGAGATGGAAAGACCACTTCAGCTATTAATCTGGCAATAAGTTTATCAAAATCAGGTAAAAGAGTTTTGCTTATTGATGGTGATCTTAGAAAACCTGATATTGGGCATTTATTAAATTTACCACAAGACTTACCAACCATGCGGAACTTGGTTGCAGGGGAAAGCTTCGACAGAGTTGTTTGCCATTTAGCTTTAACCAATCTGGATGTTCTGCTTGCCGATACGCATAATCCGCCTGATGCATATAAATTTTTATCGCAATTCAAAAACGATGGATATATGGAAGATATCTGCCAAAGATATGACCATGTTATTATCGATACACCTCCGATATTGGCTTTTCCAGATGCAAGGATATGGGCCAAGATGGTAGGTTCAGTTATATTGACTGGCTTAGCTGGGCGAACGACAGGATTGGAGCTGCAAAGGGCAGTGGAGCAGTTAGCTCAGGTCAATGTTAACATCTTAGGAATGATTTTGTGCAATGTTAAAGCTGATAAGGGTTACTATGAGTATGCATATAAATACTATATGCAGATGGCCAATAAAGCAAATGTCAGAAAACGCACTAATTCAAAGAAGTTTTTAATGCCGATACCTAAGTGGAGCGATGATAAGTCGTAATTTGCTCTCTGAGAAAGGAATTCGTTGGTATTTTAGTTTATAGTTTTGGCTTTTATGTTTAACCTCAACAATTCTAAACATTTAGTTGTTATACGAAACAACACCGGCTGTAACAACAGCAGCGGTACCGGTCTGCTTAAATTTGCTGTATCTAATGAGCCTGTAGCTGATGTGGTTCTTAGCGGATTAAGCAAGGATCCACTATCAAGAAACAATGGAACCGCCCGGATTGCAGTTCCTGAGAGTTGGAATATTGTTTCTGATAAGGTTACTGTCGAATCATACAAAACAGACATTCCGATTTGCTTTGACAGCTTTAATGAAAATGGTGAAAAATCATGGTTTGTTATTTCCAATGGCCGATTTGTTGTTAAAAATAACGATCGTATACTTCAAGAGGTACTGGAGGATATTTCAGCGGATGTAATAATGGTCAATGTTGACCCTGGTCTGTTGGCTTATCGTGAAAAAATCAGATGGATGTCTGAAAATAAAATTGCAAGTTGTTGCAGACACTATTTTGATTCTGCTGAGCCGACATCGAATCCAATTGATTGGCCTCATTATATTTTTATCAAGACAGAGGTTCTTGGTGATATTTTTACCGATTATAGTTTGCCTTACTCTTTTTCAGATTTCATGAAAAAGTGCTCAGGTTTATTGAAAGTATGTGCGATCAATATTGCTGGTGTTGCATTTGATTTAGAAAATAAAGACGGGTTGTTTGATTTTTGTAATGGTCATCTCAATTCTTTATCAGAAGATAGTTTTTCTGCCAATGACAGACGCATCAACAGGTGCGTATCCGACAATTGCTCAAAGATACCCTCTAATGTTAAATTGGTTGGAAAAGTATTATTAGGAGAAAATGTTCAGCTTGGTTCAAACGCTGTTATTGTGGGTCCAACTATTATTTGTAATGACAGTAAGATAGACAAATCTGCTGTTATAAACTCATCGATCATTGGTTCAAATATTTCAGTTCCTAAGAACCAGCTATTGTTTAACAGAGTAATAAGAGAGCAAGAAACTGATTGGGAAAAGTTATCAAATGTCAAAAAGAGAAAGTTAGATCAAACCCCTTTTGTTGATTTAAAACGTATCTCTGGTGACAATGAAGAATTTGAAAGCTGGTCGAGATTTTCCTATGCCATGTTTTCAAAAAGAATTGTTGATTTTATTATTTCACTGGCAGTAATTATTTTATTTGCTCCAATACTTCCTATTATCGCACTGGTAATAAAAATAAATTCTTCCGGGCCTGTGTTTTATAAAGATAAACGTCAAGGGCTTCATGGCAAAGAGTTTAATTGTCTCAAATTCAGAACTATGATCGTTGGTGCTGATAAAATACAGGATAAGCTAAGGTTTGTTAATCAGTTGGATGGTCCTCAATTCAAAATTGAAGATGATCCAAGAATAAGTACCGTTGGCAGATTTCTGAGAGATACTTGTATTGATGAAATACCGCAATTTTTTAATGTTTTGCTTGGTCAGATGAGTGTTGTAGGACCAAGGCCTTCACCCAAATCAGAAAATACAATTCGTCCTTCCTGGCGTTACGCCCGCCTTTCGGTCAGACCTGGAATAACGGGACTTTGGCAGGTTTGCAGGACTCGTGAGGCATCGAAGGATTTTCAGGAATGGATTTACTACGATACGAAATATGTCCGAAGTCTATCATTAAGAACTGATTTGTCGATATGTTGGCGGACAGCCAGCCAGTTGACAAAGAGATTTTTCCATCAATTCTAAAATAAAATTAATACTTATAAAAAAGGATATCGAAAATGGCCAAAAGATATTTTAATTGGAAATTGGCAATTGTTTTAATAATAGGTTTAACTATTGTTGCTGCAACTGCATATGGATTACGTCAATGGCGAAGAACCAGCAGAGCTGGTAATGCGCTTGCGATCGGCAATAAAGCATATGAGGAACAAAGATGGCAGGAAGCTGCGACAAATCTTGGGCGTTATATTACAATTAACTCAAATGATATTTCTGTTCTTCTTAAGTATGGAAACGCTCAGCTTAACATCAGGCCTTTAAAAAGTAATAATATTCAGCAGGCTATAGGAGCTTATCGAAATATTTTAAGGATTAAAAAAGGTAACCTTGAGGCTGCTAAGAAACTTACAGAATTGTATTTAAAGATGGGTATGCCAGGCGAAGCTGAATTAATTGCAAGAAGGGCACTCGAAATAAATCAGGATGCTGAATTGCGCATGATTTTAGCGTCTGCACTGGCAGGTCAGCGAAAATTTGATGAAGCAGCCTCGGAATTGGCTGATATTGTAAAAAGCCATCCTGACTATGTTTTAGCGTACGAAGCTTTATGGCAATTAGAAAGACAAAGGTCTGATATGTCTTCGGCAACCTCTCGGGATTGGCTTGATTTGGCAGTAAAGAATAATCCCTCTTCCGCTATGGCGTATATAATCCGAGCCAGTGCTTATTTGCAGGAAAAAGATTTGGAAAAAGCCTTAGCTGATTTGGACCAGGCTGAAAAACAAGATCTCACTGATACCCAGGTTCGCCTTCGCCTTGCAATTGCACTTATAAA
>CAZBDF010000039.1:0-17030 GCA_964490385.1 uncultured Lentimicrobiaceae bacterium
AGGGTAATGAAATAAAAAGCCTGCAAAGGATCCATTGGAATTCCAAGTAAGGAGGAAATTTTGTAAGCATCGCTCAGGTTTTGTAACATCGAAAAACTGGTGCCGGCACCAATATCGCTGCCCATTGCAAGTTGAATATCATGGTTTAATATCGTTCGATAATTCAGCAAACCACTTCCCAGGAAAAGATTAGAAGACGGGCAATGAACGATGGATGCGCCGGTTTCGGAAATGCGATTTAGTTCCTCATCAGACAAATAAATGCCATGGCCCAATAATGTCCTTTCTGTCAACAGGCCATAACTATCGTAAATATTCAAATAATTTGAATTGGAAGCATGTGCATTGCTTACCTGATCAATTTCCTCTTTATTTTCAGCAATATGGGTTTGCACATAAATTTCAGGGAATTCATTCAAAACCTCTTTTGCAGCTTCAAGCGACGCGGGCGAGGATGTAAGTGCAAAACGCGGGGTAAGTGCAAAATGCAGGCGGTATTTTTTATGCCACTTCTTGATCAGCCTGACTGAATCATCGAAAGATTGCTCAACACTCCGGCACAAATAACCGGGGGCATTTTGATCCATCCAGGTATTTCCGCAAATCATCCGCATATTTTTCCGGGCGGATATTTCGAAAACTGCTTCTGCTGAGGCAGGATGCACGGATGGAAAGACAGCAGCAGTAGTTGTTCCGTTTTTCAGCAACTGATCAATAAAAAATTCGCTGTGCCGAAAAGCATACTCCGGGTTTTCAAACCTGGCTTCGTTGGGAAAAATATGGTTGTCGAGCCAATCGAGCAACTGGCTTCCATACGATGCGATAGCTTTGCTTTGTACCGAATGCACATGTGCATCAATAAACCCCGGAAAAATATAACATCCACTAAAATCTTCAATATTTCCTAAATTGGGATAACTCCTTGTTATTTCTGAAAAATCACCACATGCCAGAACTTTACCATCTTCTATTACAAGCATCCCATCTTCGATAAAACGAAAATGATTTTTCAGATTACTAATATCGGCTTGCTGCCCAAAATCGAAAATTTGTCCTCTTATTGCTTTAATACCATGCTCCATATTAAATTGCTTCATTTGCTAATCACAATTCAAAATTAGTATTAATTAGCTGCAAACAGCCATATTCCCTTCGATTTTATTCCTAATAGTTTCTGCGATATTTTTTAGTTAGAAAAAAAGGTTTATCTTTGCGCCCGATTTTCGACATGGAAAATCAAGAGCACGAAGGATATAGGATTGCTTTTTTAAGCAATAGAAACGATACGAAGGGGACATGATGTCCCCTATTTTATTAGGTTAATTAAAATGATTGACAACACAAGTATATTAAGCCTGGTAGATGAAGGCCTTAAAGGGACAGACAAATTCCCTGTTGAGGTAAAGGTGAAAGGTAGCAACATCATTACTGTCCTCATTGATGGCGACACCGGGGTGAAGATTGTTGACTGCATCAAATTGAGCAAATTTATCGAATCGAGCCTTGACAGGGACAGCGAAGATTTTGAGCTGAGAGTGAGCTCCTTTGGCGCCGATAAACCCCTGGTGATGAAGCGTCAATACAAAAAGAATGTTGGCCGGGAACTGAAAGTGGTTTTAAATGATGAAACCAACATTAGCGGTAAATTGGAAAGTACAGACGAACAGCACCTGTTCATCACAACAAAGGGCGACAAGAAAAAAGGTGGAAAGCCCGAAGAGTTCAAAGTTGATTTTGATGATATTAAGGAAGCAGTTGTTGTACTATCGTTTAAGTAATTAAGTAAAAATAATAAAGCAAAATAGCAGCAATGGATCACATTAATTTGGTCGAAACCTTTTCGGAATTTAAAGATTTTAAAAACATCGATCGTGAAACTATGATGCGGATACTTGAAGACGTATTCCGTCATATGTTAGCCAAGCAATTTGGTACGGCAGATAATTTCGATATCATTGTAAATATTGATAAAGGCGACCTGGAGATATGGCGTCTGCGCGAAATTGTTGAAGATGGTGATGTTGAAGACGACAACCTTCAGATTGAATATTCCCAGGCTATTAAAATCGAACCTGATTTTGAAGTTGGTGAGGAAGTTTCAGAAGAGATTAAGCTGGGTGATTTTGGCCGCCGCGAGATTTTGACGATCAGACAAAACCTGATTGCCAAAATTCAGGAGTTCGAAAAAGACAACGTTTATAAAAAGTATAAAGACAGGATTGGCGAAATTGTTACAGGAGAAGTTTACCAGGTTTGGAAAAAAGAGATTTTAATACTTGATGATGAATACATCGAGTTAATCCTTCCAAAATCAGAACAAATCCCTTCCGACTATTACCGCAAAGGTGAAACCATCAGGGCAGTTGTTTCTAAAGTAGATATGAGAAATAATTCACCACAGATCATCCTGTCGCGTAATGCCCCGGAATTTCTTGAACGCTTGTTTGAGCAGGAAGTACCTGAAGTTTACGATGGTTTAATAACCATTAAAAATATTGTGAGGGTTCCGGGTGAACGAGCTAAAATTTCGGTTGAGTCTTATGACGATCGCATCGATCCTGTTGGTGCTTGTGTTGGGATGAAAGGATCGCGGATCCACGGCATAGTAAGGGAGTTGAAGAACGAGAATATCGACGTGATTAACTACACTTCAAATGTTACACTCTACATTCAACGTGCATTGAGCCCTGCCAAAATCACTTCAATTAATATTGATGATATTACCCGTAGGGCTGAGGTTTATATGAAGCCCGACCAGGTGTCACTGGCCATTGGCAAAGGTGGTTTTAACATCAAACTTGCCGGAAAGCTAACCGGCTACGAGATTGATGTTTACCGCGATACAGAAATTGATTCGGATGATGATGTGGATTTGGTTGAGTTTTCTGATGAAATTCAGGCATGGATTATTGAGGAGCTTAAAGCAATCGGATGTGATACTGCTAAAAGTGTCCTTAGCTTAGAGATTAACGACCTGGTTAAACGTACTGATTTAGAGGAAGAAACCATACAAGAGGTCGTAAGGATACTAAAATCGGAATTTGAATAAAAATACTATTTTTACAGCAATTGTTAATTTCCATACGAAAAGGAGAAATATGGCAGTAATAAGGCTTAGCAAAGCAGCTCGGGAGTTTAATGTTGGTATCGGAACCATTGTGGAGTTTCTGCACAAAAAGGGTTTTGATGTGGATGCCAGCCCCAACACCAAACTATCGCCCGAGATGTATGATTATCTCAATGTCGAGTATAAGGGAGAAAAAACCGTCAAAGAGGAAGCGCGCCGCAAAGATGTTGGTTCTTCTAAGCATGAAACAATATCTATAAAAGATGCTGTGCGGGAAGATGTTGAGCGTGAAAGCTATGAAGATGAAGATGATATCATTATTCGTGGAGTTGGCGTTGAAATTGACAAGAACTTTAAGGAAGCTATCAAACCTCGTTTCCAGGAGGAAGAGAAGAAAAAACCCATAGAAGAGCCTCAACCCGAAAAGCAGCCTGATGAGGTAGTTCAAGTTGTGCTTACCAAAGAAGAACCCCAGGCCAAAGAGGAAGAAGAGAAGAAAATAGAAAAGCCTGCGGATATTCCTTCTATTGAAACCCCTCCAGTTGAAACCCCTCCAGTTGAGACTCCTTCTGCTGAAACTCCTCCTATCGAAACACCTCCTATCGAAACACCTCCTGTTGAAACACCTCCTGTTGAAACACCTCCTGTTGAAACACCTCCTGTTGAGAAAGAGACAGTAAAAGAAAAAACCACTCCTCCTCCCGACGAAAAACTACCGGAACCTGAGGTTAAAAAAGTTAAAAAGGAAGAAGAAGTTGAGAAGGAAGAAGTAGCAGAGGAAATAGTTGTAAAGGAAGTTCCTGAGGTGCCTGTAGAAGTTGAGCCTAAAAAACCTGTGGTAGATGCCCCGGTTGAAACTGAAAGCCAACACCCAAGGGTACTTGGAAAAATAGACTTGTCGGCAATTAATGAAAAGACAAAGCCGACCAAGAAAACTGCTGAAGAAAAACGGAAGGAACGTGAAGACCGGAAAAAACTTGAAAAGGAAAAGAAAGTAAATAGCGGGAAGAAGCCTTTGGTAGCAGATAAAAAAGAAGCATCAAAAGAAACTGCCCCAAGAGAAGAGAAAAAACCTGTTGAGCCTAAACCTGTGGCAGAAAAGAAGGAAACCCCTCCTCCCGTTGAAAAGAAAAAAGCACAGGATCAGGATAACTTCATAAAGACGAAATTCCAAAAGTTACAAGGCCCAAATATCGTGGGTAAAATTGATTTACCGGAAGTAAAGAAACCCGAGAAAAAGAAACCTGTAGCTTCCTCCACAGACGATAAACTGAAGCCGAAGAAAAAGAAGAGAAGAAGGATAAGGAAGGATGTCCCTGCAAAAGATGCCAGTGGTAAGCCACAGGTTACACCAAGGACAGATGACAGAAAATCCCGGTACCAAAAAGGAAAAAAACCTCGGGCCCATACAGCCAAAGTTGAACCTACAGAGGAAGAAATCTCAAAACAAATCAAGGATACCCTTGCCCGTCTGAGTGGTGGTGGAAAATCAAAAGCCTCTAAACACCGTAAGCAGAAACGTGACGATGTAAGTCAGAAAATGGCATTTGAACGCAAGATTGTTGAAGCCGAAAAGAGCATCATTACGGTTACTGAGTTTGTAACAGCCAACGAACTTGCATCGATGATGGATGTTTCGGTTACCGAGATTATTTCGATGTGTTTTCAGATTGGCCTAATGGTTTCTATCAACCAGCGCCTCGATGCTGAAACAATCACATTGTTAGCCGAAGAATTCGGATTCACCGTTGAGTTTGCCAGCGTTGAAAGTATAGATGATGGCGAAGATGATGTCGATAATCCTGAGGACCTGGTTCACAGAGCTCCCATTGTTACAGTAATGGGACACGTTGACCATGGTAAAACCAAATTGCTCGATTACGTCCGTAGTGCTAATGTTGTCGCCGGTGAGGCAGGTGGAATTACACAGCATATTGGTGCCTATGAAGTATTGCTTGAAAATGGTAAAAATATCACCTTCCTCGATACTCCAGGCCACGAAGCTTTTACAGCCATGCGGGCCAGGGGTGCTAAAGTTACTGACGTAGCTATTGTGGTTATTGCCGCTGACGATAGCGTGATGCCACAAACCAAGGAAGCTATAAACCATGCCCTGGCAGCAAATGTCCCGATCGTGTTTGCTATCAATAAAATGGATAAATCCACAGCGAATTCCGATAGAATTAAAGATCAGCTTTCGCAGATGAATATTTTGGTGGAAGATTGGGGTGGGAAATATCAAAGCCAGGAAATTTCGGCAAAGGATGGATTGAACATTACCGAATTGCTCGATAAAGTGTTGCTCGAAGCAGAATTACTTGAATTAAAAGGCAACCCAAATAGACATGCAATGGGAACCATTATCGAGTCTTCGCTAGACAAAGGACGTGGCTACGTAGCCAAGTTGCTGGTTCAAAACGGCACCCTGAAAGTTGGTGACCTTGTTTTGGCAGGTTCGCATTACGGCAGGGTTAAAGCCATGTATAACGAAAGAAACCAATTGGTAAAAGAGGCTGGCCCGGCAACGCCGGTTTTAATGCTCGGGATGCACAGTGCGGCACAGGCTGGTGATTCGTTTAAAGTGATGGAAGATGAACGTGAAGTAAAAAGCATTGCCTCCAAACGCCAGCAATTGCAGCGTGAGCAAGGCCTCAGGACACAGAAACACATTACACTTGATGAAATTGGCAGGAGGATAGCCATTGGCGACTTTAAAGAACTCAATATTATTGTTAAAGGTGATGTTGATGGTTCAGTTGAAGCCCTGTCCGATTCATTGCTCAAACTCAGCACCGAAGAAGTTCAGGTAAATGTTATCCACAAATCTGTTGGACAGGTAACCGAAACGGATGTTATGCTTGCTTCAGCATCTAATGCGGTAATTGTCGGATTCCAGGTACGCCCCTCGGGAGGAGCACGAAAACTGGCCGAAAAAGAGCAGATCGATATCAGGCTATACTCCATTATCTACGCTGCCATCGAAGAAATCAAAAGCGCCATCGAAGGTATGCTCTCACCAGATATTGAAGAGAAAATACTGTCGAATATTGAAGTCAGGGAAGTATTTAAAATCACAAAAGTTGGTACCATTGCCGGATGTATGGTCCTTGATGGAACCATCCACAGAAATAATAGGGTAAGGTTGATTCGCGATGGTATTGTAATACATTCCGGTAAACTTGGATCACTTAAAAGGTTTAAGGACGATGTGAAGGAAGTGAACTCAGGATACGAATGCGGATTGAATATCGATAACTTTAATGACATAAATGAAGGCGATATAGTGGAAGCTTTTGAAGAGGTTTCAGTAGCAAGGACCCTCGATTAGATTGTTTTTTTGTAACTGTTTAGTTGGTTAAGAGATTTGTTAATACTAAAATCTTTTTCCAATTGGAAGTAATTTGTTGTCATTGATGGTCATTCATAGTCATTCATAGTCATTTTTTAAAATAAATGACGCGCGAAGCGCAAATGACAATTAATGACATCCGCCAGTTGGCGGATAAATAACACAATTGAACCTATTTACACAAATGATTTGCTTCAATTCTATAGCAGCTAAATAGATACATTATTTTTAATACAGCTTTTGGTGATACTTAGGATAAGCCCGGCTTTTGAGACATTGTATTAAATTAATGGGCAAAATATTTTTTTATAAAAAAAAGTTAATAATTTTGCATTTACATAAAAACATGGACTATGAAACTTAAGATCATTCAAATTGTATTGTTAGCCGGAATAATTGTATTGGCCTATTACGTTTGGGAAACCATTCAAACACCTGTACGGTTTAACAAAGAAAAGGATGCCAGATCAGAATTGGTTGTTCAAAACCTGAAAGATATCCGTTCGGTCCAGCAAATGTTTAAATCCTTAAACGACACATTTACACCGAGTTTTGACACTTTGATTAAATTTATGCGCGAAGGCCAGATACCGGTTGTAAGTATTATTTATGATCCTTCGGATACCACGCTTAGCAAAACAATTAATGATACGATTGGTTTTGTAAGTGTTGCCGATTCACTCTTCGGGAGAAGGAAAAATTTTGACATCAACGATTTTAAATACATCCCATTTTCTGATGGAGTAGCGTTTGACCTTGATGCTGCAAGGATCAATAAGGGTGGTGTAACAGTTTCAGTTTTCATGGCCATGGCCAGAAAAGAGGATTACCTTAAAGGAATGGACAGGTCGCTCATCAGAAATCCCAACATAAAGGATCTTATCGTGGGTTCACTGTCGGAGCCTACAACGGATGGAAACTGGGAGTAATTCCATTGTTCAAATGTCCCACAAAATCCATCTTTCCTTAAGCATTTTTGATAAAGCCTCAAACAGGCAAAACACAAAAGATTATAGTTTATCCATCCAGGTTTCACTGGATGGATTTTCTTTTTGTATCCTCGATACCATTAGAAATAAATACTGCGGTATCGAAAAGTATGATTTCCAGGATGTGCAATCGACCCGCATGCTTGCCGATGCAGTGCAGGAAATCATTTCAAATTCAGATTGGTTACAAAATAAATACAACAGTGTAAAGATCGCTTACGAAAGCCAGCAAATGTCGCTTATCCCAAAGCCATTGTTCGATAAAAAGCATGCTGCCGATTATCTCAGGTTCAATCACCTGCCTGATGATAACGATAAGATCAATCACGACCAATTGCCCAATTTGGATGCCGTTAATGTTTTTGCCCTGCCGGGAGATTTGTTGTCGGTATTGAAAAAAACATTCCGTGGTGTTCCCATCAACCATTTTTCAAGTGCCCTAATAGAAAATCTCCTTATAAGGAACAAAAATATTGATGAAGGGCACATGATTTTTGCTAATGTCAGGAAGCAGTGGCTCGACATTATTGTACTCAATGGAAGGAAATTACTGTTCTTTAATTCGTTTCATTACCGTGCTAAAGAGGATTTTGCCTACTACCTGATTTATGTGATGGAGCAATTAGGCCTGAATCCTGAAAAGGCAGCCCTGGTTTTACTGGGCGAAATACTGAAGACTTCTGATATTTACAATATTATTTTTAAGTACGTACGGCATGTTGATTTTATCAAGCGCAGCACCGATTACGCATACAGCTATATTTTCGATGATATCCCTGAGCACTTCTACTATAACCTATTAAATCTGCAACGTTGCGAATTATAAGCGGAACACATAAAGGCAGGCGATTGAGCCCTCCAAAAAACCTTCCCATCAGGCCAACTACCGACATGGCCAAGGAAGGTCTGTTTAATGTATTGAACAACATGGTTGATTTTTCGGAACTAAATGTACTCGATCTTTTTGCCGGTACCGGGAGTCTGAGTTTTGAGTTTGCCTCACGCGGGTGTATCTCTGTGATTTCGATGGATCAAAACTTCAAATGTGTTGATTACATCAGGAAAACTGCGAATGATCTTGGATTTAAAAACATTAAAACCATCAAGGCTGATGTGTTTAAAAGTTTGAAAAGCAGTAATTACAGTTTCGATTTAATTTTTGCCGACCCACCTTACGATTTAAACTGGATAGACCAGATACCTGATATGATATTTACTAAAGGCTGGTTAAATAAAAATGCCTGGCTAATCGTTGAACACCCTAGGGATGTTGATTTTACCAGGCATGAATTTTTTATTCAAAAGCGTGTTTACGGCAGGGTAAATTTCTCCTTTTTCAAAAATGATTAATACTCATCCTCGTGAAAGAAGAAATCATCTTTCGTGGGGTAATCGGGCCAAATGTCTTCAATGCGTTCGTACATTTCACCTTCATCTTCAATTTCTATCAGATTTTCGTGTACCTCTTGAGGCGCGCCCGATCGTACAGCAAAATCAATTAATTCATCTTTTGTTGCCGGCCAGGGTGCATCCTCTAATTTTGAAGCTAATTCCAGGGTCCAATACATAGTACGATAGTCAGTTTTTAATTTTTTGCAAATGTAATTTTTTTAACGAGACACCAAAGGGATAAAGATTTATTTTTCATTTTTATTTAAACTCTTGCTTTCCAGGGAGTTTCTTTGGCATTCAAATCTTTTGTCAATTTTCTTGACAATACAAACAAGTAATCTGATAAACGGTTTAGATATTTAATAACCAATTCGCTCACTTCATAACCTTGTGCAAGTTTAATAGTCAATCGCTCTGCCCTGCGGCAAACCGTGCGGGCAATATGACAATATGAAACCGTGGTGTGGCCTCCCGGCAAAATAAAATTTGTTATTGGAGCCAATTCCCCATTCATTTTATCAATTTCGCTCTCGAGCAATAATATGTCTTCTTCCTTAATTTCGGGTAATTTCTTTAAAGGTTTATGATCAGGGTCGAGGGCAAGGATGGATTCTGCTGTAAAAACCCTGTCCTGTATCTCAATCAGTAAGTCCCTGGTGTGTTGATCAACATCCTGGTCACGGATCAAGCCGAGAAAAGAATTCAACTCATCCAGTGTACCATAAGCTTCAATGCGTTCGTGGTATTTCGGAACGCGTTTTCCACCAATGAGTGATGTTTCGCCTTTGTCGCCAGTTTTGGTATATATTTTCCAATCACTACTCATTTCTACTGTTCTTTTTATGCTTCTACAGTTTCTAATTTGTAATCTGCAATAGTAGCAATATCAGTATTTAATTCATCAATTTCTACTTCTCCATCCCTCAAACGGATAATCCGATGGGCAAATTTGGCAATGTCTTCCTCGTGCGTTACAATAATTACAGTATTTCCCATTTTATGGATCTCTTCAAACAAACCCATCATTTCGATGGAAGTTTTCGAATCAAGATTACCTGTTGGCTCGTCGGCAAGAATAATGGAAGGGTCGTTAACAAGCGCCCGGGCAACTGCTACCCTCTGTCTTTGTCCACCGGATAATTCGTTTGGCTTATGATCAATCCGGTCGGTAAGTTGCACATCGTCCAGGGTTTTTTTTGCTTTGTCAATTCGGGTGGACTTATTAAAGCCAGCATACACCAGGGGCAACATCACATTTTCGAGGGCTGATGACCGTGGAAGCAGATTAAAGGTCTGGAAAATAAACCCAATCTCTTTGTTCCTGATCTCCGCCAACTGGTTGTCATCCATTTTGCTTACGTCATTTTGGTTCAGGATATATTTGCCACTGGTGGGTGTGTCGAGGCAACCCAGCATGTTCATAAGGGTTGACTTTCCCGACCCGGAAGCTCCCATCAAGGCAACGTATTCATTTTTGAAAATATCAAGTGTAATTCCATTGAGGGCCTTTACAGTTTGTGTGCCCACTTTGTACCACTTTTTTATATCGGTGAGTTTAATGATTTCCTTTTTTTCCATGGTGAATTTTTGCATTATCAGAAGTGTGAACCCTAAACCAAGAGATCAAAGTTATTTAATTATTTGTCAGAACACGAAAGAAAGTTAAATATTGTGTAAAAAACTTCTTACGAAAGTTGCAAGTTTCATGTTGCAGGTTGCAAGGTATAATTTAAAGTTGACTATAAATGGAACTTTTAATGTGAACCATGGTAATCAAACTATACTTGTAAGCTGTAACTTGCAACAAAATGACAATACGTTCATTGATAAAAACCATTTATCTGCAATTAATTTGTTTCAATTAACACTAAACCCAAATCCCTTAAAATTGTTTATCATTACTTAAAATTCTACTTTTGGCAACTTAATTCGAGATACTAAACATGCTAAATAAACTACTCAATAAATCATCCAACTACCTTTCACTTGTAAAATTTGCCCATACGGTTTTTGCCCTACCATTTGCCCTGATTGGTTTTTCGCTTGCGATACATATCACACCTGACGCATTCTCATATTGGCTACTCCTCGAGGTGTTGTTGTGTATGGTTTTTGCCCGCAATGCCGCCATGGCCTTCAACCGGTATGCAGATAGGGATATTGATAAAAAGAATCCCCGGACTGCCGTTCGCGAAATTCCGTCAGAAGTTATCAAGCCAAAGTCAGCATTGTTTTTTGTAATCCTTAATTCGGTACTTTTTGTTGCCACCACCTACTTTATCAACCCACTTGTTTTTTATCTTTCGCCGGTTGCTTTGCTGATTGTGCTAGGTTACAGCTATGCAAAAAGGTTTACCTGGTTGGCACATTTAATTTTGGGGCTTGGGCTATCGTTGGCCCCAATTGGAGCTTACCTTGCTGTTACAGGCAGATTTGATATTCTTCCATTGCTTTATTCTTTTATCGTTTTGTTTTGGGTGGCAGGATTCGATATTATTTACGCCCTACAGGACGAGGAATTCGACAAGGAACAAAACCTCAAATCAATTCCCGTGTTCATGGGAAAAAAAGGAGCTTTGAATTTCAGCTCATTTTTACATACACTCACTATCGCTTTAGTAATCATTGCAGGTATTTTGGGCGATGGGAAAGTTTTGTTCTGGATCGGTGCAGTCATTTTTATTGCGTTGCTCATTTACCAGCATTTTCTTGTTAAACCAAACGATCTTTCAAAAGTTAACCTGGCATTTTTCACCACTAACGGGATTGCCAGTGTTGTGTTTGCGGGGTTTGTAGTTGGGGATATGTTTTTGCTTTAGCAGAAAGCACAATGCAAATTTGAGACAGTTTGCCACGGTCGTTCCTCCCTCGCAAAATCCGTTTTCAAAGAAAATATTTTCAATATAAAAGATTGCTCCGAAGAAAGGCTATTGCGTGCGCGTGTCGCCTTAGCTTTAGCGGTGGCGCAGCGAAGCGTGGCAACCTGCCAAACAACATGCATTAGCCAGGAAAGAACGGGTTTTGTCAAATCCACTAAAAAACCTGGCAGGTTTCATTCTTATAAAATTACCTGTTTTTCGTTTACCTGGTAGTCCTAAAAAAAGAAAACCTGCCAGGTTTCCACCGGCAGGCTCTTTTTGATATTCTCTTTCGATTAACTCCCTATTTCTTAATAAACTTCATCGATGAACTTCTGTTTTCACCTTCCACCTTCATCACATATAATCCTTGAGACAATCCTAACAGGTTTATCCTAATATTTTGATTTCCATTTTCAATTGTTCCCAGAATATGGTCAAGAACCAATTCACCCTTCGTATTGTAAATTTCAACTTTGGCATTCCCAATCCATTCAGCAGGATTTAAGAAAGCAATTGAAACCTTATCAGTAGCGGGGTTTGGAGATAAAATAAAATCGATATTATTGCTTTTTGCATGATCAGAAATCCCGATAACTTCATCAATAGAAAATGGAGTTTCGTTCATATCATAAAGTTCGGGCAAAGGTGGGGTAGTGATTTTCAGGTAGCACTCATCCGATGTGATGTTTGGTACTGTCCAGTTATAGGGCGAATTCCCGACTGATGTATTGGCAACAACTGTACTCCAGTTTTGCCCTCCATCGGATGAAAATTCAATTTTTATAGTGCTGATGATCTCACTTTCCCAGGCAATCTCAACCTGGCTATCACCATCAAAGGTTTCACCACCAAGGGGTGATGTAAGGTCAAGCTGGAAAACCAGAAAGAAATTATCCGTTTCATCGAAAACACCTGGATAAGCTGTTTCGGTAATCCGAACCTTGCACCATGAAGTGACCTCAGTAGGAATCCATGTATAAGTATTGTTTGCTGCAGGCACGCCCTCGGCAATGGTAATCCATTCGCCGATATTTGAAGTTTTATACGCCAGGGTTAAATCCCCGACCAATTCACTGGTCCAGGTAATTTCAACTGGTGATCCCACGCGGGAATACCCGAATCCGGTAGGATGTGTCAAATCAAGCTGACATAATATAATAGGGTCTTCGGTAACAGCAAAAACATCAAGGTTTGCCGCATCGCTAATTTTTACCAGGCATTCGGTTGAAGTAACATTTGGTGCCGGCCATTCATATGATCTTGTATTGGCGGAGGTTGTTTCAATAATTTCCGACCAGGATTGTCCATTATCCGTAGAAAACTCAATTTTTACATCGGCAACAAATTCACTGTCCCATGTTATTTCATTGTCCACAAAGCCATTCCATTTAGTTCCGGATGGTGGAGCGGTTATTGCAATCGCCGGATCGCCGGTAACCACCCTGATGCTGTCGATTACTACATCAATCAATGGTTTGTCGTTGCCATCGGTTTCAACTTCACTTATGGCATACACCACTTCCATTCCATCGATGATTTTCCCAAAAACGGCATGCACGTCATCCAGCCATTCGGTAGGGGCAACTGTGATGAAATATTGTGAACCATTGGTATTTGGGCCAGAGTTGGCCATGGACAAAATCCCGGGTTCATCGTGGCGCAGGTCGGGATGGAATTCGTCATCGAAAGTGTAACCGGGGCCACCTGTACCATTTCCATTGGGACAACCATCCTGGTTCATAAAACCACTGATTACCCGATGAAAAATTAAATCATCATAGAAATTGGCATTGCTGAGATCGATAAAATTCTGTGCGGTCACCGGCACCAGGTCTTCTCTCAACTGGGCCCGGAAATCTCCCATGGAAGTGTACCATTGAACAACCGTTTGTGAAAATGCATTGTTGCCAATGGCTAATCCTGTAATGATAAGCGCTAAATAAAATAGTTTGGTAATTTTTCTGAGTTTCATGCTGATGTTTGTTAGATTGTATTATTTTGATGGATCAATTTGTATAAAAAACTGAGTTTGATTTTTAAGCTTTCAAAATATTTTTTCTTATCCAAACTTCCAGCAATGGATCATTTAAATGATATCCGTTTCCTTTAGTTTTTGAAATAAGCCCCGTGCTTAAAAGGGATTGTAGAGCCCTGTAGGCATTTATTCCCTGATTTTGCAAGACACTATAAACTTTTTCCCCTGATTTGGATAGAGCTAATAAGGCTAAAACATTTTCTCTTTTTTTCGATACATCTTCCCAGGTTTTTTCGAGGTAGCTACGCTCAGTGTTTTCAAGGATATTTTGAAGCTCAGAAAACTTTGGTAACCTAAGGTTGAGGGTATGAAATATAATAGTTTCCTGAAGAGCCAACTGGGAATAGTATGGGTGTCCCTGTGTAAAATTCAGGATTTTGTTGATGAATTTGTCTTTGTAATTGATTTTGTATGAATCAAAGTAGTATTGATATTTTGCTTTAAAGGCATCTTTGTCAATAAATCCCAATCTGATAATTCGGGCAAAGCGGTAGAAAGGTGAACTTTTATCGACGAAAATTGTATTCATCACTGATTCATAGCTTCCCGAAAAAAGATAAGCGGACTGTTTGTGTTGTTGAATTTTCGACCTGAACAGTTTTGTGATTTTATCTCCATTCAATTTCTTAATGTCACCAAACTCATCAAAAGCGCAATACATCGCTTTATTTTGTTTTATAGCAAAATTATCAACAAAATCAATGCTTTCACCAAGCATTTGCCATCGGTCAGGCTCTCTTTCAGCAAACCCGAGAATGAATTCAAAATCATCCAGTACCGTTTTAAGGTTCACATTTTTTATCATCGCAAGGGCACTGTGCCTGCTTTTAGTAAAAATCCGATCCAACTTGTGGTTTTTGAGCACTGATTCAATGATGTGTGTCGAGAGCAATGGAATTGTTGGTGAGGAAAACACATCAACAAATGCAGTGTAATTTTTTGAAGAACCAAGTCTGGAAAGAATTTCCAAAACCAAAGATGTTTTGCCAAATCGACGTGGAGCCAAAATTACTACACTTTGACCCATTTTCAAAAAACTGATTATTTGATTTATCTCATCTTCCCGACCAATAAAATCAGTTCCTGTTACCGGATTCCCTGCCTGAATTCTTAGCATTCTAATTTACGTTTAAATACAGGCAAAGATAATACATAAATTGTATCATACAGCTTTTGTATATAATAAAACGTTGAATTTATTAGGGTTTGAAGACTATGACTTACTAAAGCAGAACAATACAATATTTGTATCATCCAAATATTGTATGATGTTTTACAAGAATTTTCCTGAAATCTTATATCAAAGATTACTCCCGCCTCGAGAGTCCGCTTCGTCTTAGCTTCAGCAAGGCGAGCCTGCCTGGCCGGCAAAGCAGGTTCAATGTCCATTTTAGTTCGATTACAAATTAATTTACATTCATTATTGGACATTTTTTCGTATTTTATTTCCAACGAAGTGGTTTCAATTTTCCACATAGTGGTGCAATGCACAAATTTGCACATCAACATCCCGTACGTACAGGATCAAATTATAGTAGTAATTTCGAACCGTCATTCACAAACTACAAAATCCGCATCCCGGTGATAAAAAATAAGAAAATAAAGGAACTATCCTTTTATGTTATTACAACCTGCTTGTTTGTATTATTCACTACTATCGTAGTCGAAGCCCAGGGCAAGGTCGAATCTAACTCTCAGAAACAAATTATAATCGAAGATTTTGATAGCGGCACAATTGATCTGACTTCGTACCCCTCAGAAGATGAAGACCCCCTCGACTGGGAATTAAATTCAACTTTCACCTATGGGAATTCTCCCTGGTCATTAAAATTGTTTGGAAATACCTGGAAAGTTCAAAGCATTGCACCTGTTGCTGTTGATACCGGAGATGTTTGGCAGGTTTCAGCCTATATTGCTTCGCAGGCAGAAATTCAGGGAATTGCCTTTATGGATAATTCAAATGTGCTGTTTTATTCTTTTGCCGGATCAGAAGAAGTGAATGCTGATGACTGGGTAACTGTGTACCAGGGTAGTTTTCCTGAAGACCAGTGGAATGATTATCAACTTCCTATTGCCGACGATTGGCAGGCTTTTTTTTCTTACCTTCCGGAAATCACGGATATCGTTTATATCAACGACAGGGATGCATCATGGCAGGGCACGGTTTATTTTGATAACATCATAAATATCAGCAATGATTTACCTCTTATCCCGGAAGTTTCTATTGAGTTTACTGCTGGTGCAGAATACACAAATTCGGAAGGAAGCAAAGTTGTTGATGTACAGTTTTTTGGTAAAGTAACTGATCCCGACAGCGGCGAGCATGATTTTTTCTGGGATTTTGGCGATGGTTCAAGCAGCACCGACGAAGAACCGCTGCATACTTTTTTGGTAACAGACGATCATCCCTACCGGGTTTTGCTCCGGGTTGTTGACCCAACAAACAGATGGGGCCAGGCCAGTTGTAGTATTGAAGTTGATCCGGGGAACAGTTCTTTTCCTGTAAGGCTGAATTTTGTTGGCGACATCATGCTGGCCAGAAAATACGAATACGCCGGGGGAATTATTCCCACGCGAGGTGTTGAAGCCATATTCGAGCCAACAAGGTCAATTCTTGGAGATGCAGCTGACATTACTGTTGCCAATCTCGAGTGTCCATTGACTACAACATATGAGCATCATCCTACTAAATCGATATATTTTAAAGGCTCGCCACAGAATGTTGATGGTTTAACCTTTGCCGGAATAGATATTGTTACCCTGGCCAACAATCATATTCTGGATTACCTTCAGCCTGGAATGGAGGAAACCCAGGAAGTTTTAAAAGAAAATAACATCCTTCACATGGGAGCCGGCAAAAATTCTTATGAAGCTTATTTACCAGTTTTTTATTCGAAATCAGGAATAAATTTCGCCTTCCTGGCAGCGAGCGACAGGACCGGGCAATACAACAATTATCAGCCCTATCTGAATGCAGGTTACAATAAACCCGGCTTTGCAAACCTTGAGCCTTATTATATAAAAAAACAAATTGATGAAGTTAAAGATGTTTCTGATTTGGTAGTGATGGAGTGGCACACCGGCCGGGAATACTCTTTTAATCCCAGTGATAATTGTGATACCTGCCTGTTTTTGAGTACTGATGTCGATGAAGATGAAAATTACTTTCCACTGGCCTTTGCTCCTGACCAAAAGAGTAGGGCTAACGCGCAATATGCCATCGACAATGGAGCTGATCTGGTTATTTGTCATCATCCCCACATCATGCAGGGTGTTGAACTTTACAATGGCAAACTTATCGCCCATTCATTGGGGGATTTTGTATTCGACCTGGATT
>CAZBDF010000040.1:0-7469 GCA_964490385.1 uncultured Lentimicrobiaceae bacterium
ATAAATAGTAGCATCCAATATATAGAAAATCAATTTACACCACCCCACCTGGAAGGTTTAGCCTAATAAATCATAGGACATTTTAAATTTAAGTCCGCCAAACGTACGTGGTTTATTGAGATAAAACCTTCCAGGTCTTTACCCGTTTGGCGTTGAGCGTTTTACGTTTGGCGTTGAGCGTTGAACGTTGGGCGTTTGGGCGTTTGGCGTTGAGCGTTGGGCGTTTAGCGTTTAAAATCCGTTCAACTGCATCAACACAGTTGGGATGAGAAGCAAGAATCCCAGGATGATCAACACGATCATAAATGGTGTGATCCATTTCACCCATTTGTCGTAAGGGATTTTTGCTACGCCCAGCACGCCAATCAGCACACCGGATGTTGGCGTGATCATGTTGGTAAAGCCATCGCCAAACTGGAAAGCCATTACCGTAGCCTGGCGCGAAACACCAATCAGGTCGGAAAACTGCGACATAATGGGCATAGTAAGTGCAGCTTTTGCTGATCCTGATGGAATCATGATATTAATCAAGGTCTGAAACACATACATCATCCCCACCGAGGCAATTTCGCCCATATTTCCCATCGACTCGGAAATGGAATGCAGGATGGTATCAATGATGTGCCCATTTTGGAGTATCATAATGATGCCTCCGGCAAGGCCAACCACCATCGCTGCCGATAAAATGTCTTTTACCCCTTCGATAAAAAGACTGGTGATTTTATTGGGTGAATAATTCATAGCTGCACCGGCTGCAATTCCCATAGCAAAAAACAGCGTAGCAATTTCCATCACGTACCAGCCATAGCCCATCACACCCACAATCAGGTAAATGATGGTAAACATCAGCAAGTTCAATACAAAAAAGTGGGCTGACTTTCGGAGGGACAGAATGCTTGTTATCAGGTAAACCACCGTTAGTACAGGTATAACCGGAAGGGTTGACGAGGAATTACCAACTTTCAGGGTTGTTTCGGGCATGATAAAAGAATAGATTACCATCACTACAAATATGGCCAAAAATGTAATCCATGCAGATATCGGAGTGCTGAACTTTATATTTTCAATATCCTCTTCACTTCCCTTTTTTCTCCAATATTCATCAACCTCATAAACGGGTGAACGTTTGGGATCTTTCTTGATTTTCGCTGCATAGCGGAGTATCCATGCAATGCCAACTACATTGATCACTATCCAGCAGAAAAAGCGGTATTCGATCCCTGAAAAGAGAGGTAAATCCGAAAGCCCCTGGGCAATACCGATGGTGAATGGATTGAGCAGCGCCCCGGCAAAACCAAGTCCGGCAGCCACAAAACACATCGACACACCTACAATGGAATCGTAACCCATGGTGATGGCCAATGGGACAAAAATGATTACAAAGGCAATGGTTTCTTCGCTCATGCCAAAGATAGCTCCAAATAGACTAAACATTAGCATGATGAGGGTAATAATGATATTATCGATCCCCAGAAATTTCAGTGCTTTATGGTGTTCCAACTTCTTTGTAAATCCCAGGAACGAATAAATCCCTACATCGATGGCACGGCTGCTGTTCATTATCCAGAAAGCTCCACCAATCAAGAGGATGAATGCGATAATGTCGGCCTTATCCACAAAACCATCAAAAATGGCTGAGAAAATCTCCCAGGTTTGAGGCTGGTGGTCAATGTTGGTAAAGGAATCACTTTTGATAACTTCACGCTGCGACTCGCCAACCTGCACCGTAATGCGTTCGAACTCACCACCGGGAACGATCCAGGTGAGGATGGCCGAAAATACTATGATGGCAAAAACGATGACGTAGGTGTGAGGGATTTTGGTTTTTTTGAGCATACGGTGGGTACAATATTAAATCGGGTAAGCTAGAAATCTTGTAAGGTTTAGCATTTTCATAAAAGAAGCCTATTCTTGAAGATATTTGATCATCTGTTTATCATTCGTTACAATCTCAAAAGATTTAGTCTTTCCCTGTGAAATAATTAACCTATCAAATCAATAAGTTCAACTTTTGCAGTATTAACATTCATAACTCCTATGTTACAATTAAAGATACAAAAGTACACAATTGCACGCTCATATCAAAAACATGAAAAAACTTACTGCGCTAATGTAAACCTCAGGCTTACGCCACCATTGGTAGTTGAGTTCCGAAACTGTGAGGAAACATAAGGGTTATTGATAACCTTATCGAAGAACAGCCTGATATTCAAACGTTGGCTCACCATATAATCGGCAGAGGTATTGATGGAGTAAACCCTTTGGCCTGTTGAAATCTGGTTGATGTCTTCGTCTATCCTCCGGAGCACTGTTTTGTTGGTCCTGATTGAAAAGTCGGCACGTAAATTCAGGTCGCTTTTAATATTTTGGCGGCTGCCAGAACCACCCATCGACCGGACGGCAAACTTCACATCTTTTATCCTGTAGCCGGCACCAACAACAAACTCGTTGCTGGTTACTTCGGTGAGCTGGTTGTTGGAAAAGCTCATCGTCAGGTTTCTTGACTTTTTAATCTCAAACTTGGTCATCAGGCTGTTTACCCAGGTCATATCAAAAGTAATGAGCGGACTGAATTGCTCTACAATGCTCACCATGTTAATTTCATTTTTAGAAATAAAATTATCATTCGCATTAAAAGTGGATGGATAAGGTTCATCAGGAGGGTAGAGTGAATTTTGCTGAAACGAACCTATGCTGTAAGAACTTCGATAGCCATGGGTTAGGGTAACACTTCGCAGGTATTTTTTAAATATTTCGATTTTAGAAAGCCCGTTGTAGGTCACCCGCCAGTTGAGGTGTGGTATTTTGGGCATGGCCTCCAGGGCATAGGTCGCGGCATCTTTTCCGGCATAAGCCGACATAAACGAATAAAGCAACACATCCTGCTGGGTAGGGCCATAGCCCTGGGGGAAACCGGTAGAATCAACAGTTTGCCCACTCCAATTGGGGTTTTCCCGGGCCAACCTGAAGGCAATTACCTGCCTGTTGTCCTTCAGGTTCACAAAATTCTGATTTATATTTTGGTCGTTGTCTTTAACCCAGGCCGTGCTCCAGGTCATAAACGACATGCTAAAGCTGCCCTGCAGGGTAGGTGAAAACGACTTGAATTCGCCATTGGCATCAGATTTAAAATACTCCTGTGCCACAAAGCTATATGTCCTGTCGGCAGTCAATTCAATTTTAAAATCCTTGAAAGGTTCAACTGTTGCCCTGAAGTTGATTTGTTCGTTATACTTGTTTACATATGCAGTATTCAGTAGGGTATCCGTAGATATCCAATTATTGGCAATAGCCTGGGGCCGTATATCTTTCTGGCTTCCAAAAACAAACCCCATTCCCGGGGCATCAGAACCCCAGTTATTGCCCATCAATCCCGGCTCAGGCCTAAAGCCAGGCAGGTAAGTTCCATTGCCCTGATTGTAGGATAGTGATGCCCGTTTAACACTCATCACAAGCCTTAAAAACCCGTTCCCAACAATTTTGAAATAATTCTTTTTGGGCTTTTTTTCCGTTGTATCAGCCGCCTGGTCGGGTGGTTTTCGCTGTGGAGGAGTCCTTGGGCCTGCTCTTGAAGCTTGTTTTTTTCCTGCTTCGTTTGCTTTCTTTAAAAACGGGACCTTATCGTAAAGCCTGTCGAGGCTGGCATTTCCATTCAACTGGATAACATTTGAGTTTTCAATCTGGTTGCCCAAACGATCCTGAATAGATATTGGTGAGGCTTGCCACTTGTAATTGGTTTGATAGCGCGCTGTTGCATTCACCCAATCGAGCAGTGGGAGTTTATTGATAGGAATGGTGTAATTTATCCCCAGGTTATGAGAGTAAAAGTTTTTGGTCCCTAAATCCAAAACCTGGCTTTTCACCTGTGCTCTTTTTTCGTCATACAAGGGATCATCTTTTTCAATACTTCCGGGAAGCTCCTGGATATATGATTTCACATCAGCCTTATAGTCGATGCGCAAAGAAGTGGCGAGATCCCATTTAAGATCATACATCCTGTTCCAGTCCCATTGTTTCAAATAGGTAGGTTCGATAATTACATCGTACTGACTCTTGTTGCGAAGAAGGCGTTTGCTATACTCACGGTTCATATCGGTCCTGAACGAGAACAATTTGGGAAGTGGCGTAAAGTTAAAATCCTTGATGAGTGCTAGGGCTTTGCCTTTAAATATACCCATTTTGCTAAATGGCTTTAAATTTTTAGGATTGTTGCTAAAGTTGTAACCAAGGCCACCACGATAAATTTTCTCGTTGTAGTATTGCACATCCACATTTCGCGAATAAATTTCGGAATAAGAATAGGTGAAATCAAAATTTTCAACATCCCAGAAATTGCTCTTCGAAGATGCCCCTACACGGTCTTTCCGAACATTGATAAAGTTCAGGTTTTTTCGTCTTACATAATCTTCGTTGAGCTGTTCGATAGAATCCTGAGCCTGTTTATCATAGGTCTTCAGGTCTTCTTTCAGAAGAATATCAGGATCGAGTTGATTGTATTTCGGGGTAATCTTCGATTGAGAATAGTCAAAATGCATTGGAATTCGAATACCAAATCTTTCAGGGAAAAATTTACCCAGCTCAAGATTGGTAGAAAAGTCAAAATTCCTTACATATTCCTTTGAAAGTTCGCTAATCTTCTTTTCGATGCTACCAAAGTTAGGTGTGCTGTACAATCCCGAAAGGCTAACATTACCAAGATCGGCAAGGTCTGCTTTAATGCGTCCGGTGGCAGCAAAACCACTCTTTTTATTGAAATCAGTAAGCCTGAGCTCGTTCACCCAAATTTCGGTACATTTACTCTCGCCGTCATCATTACTGGTAAAGGAAGTTTTTTTAGGGTTCCGTACCCCTATCATAATGGACTTAACTGTACTTAGGGTCGGGCTACCCAAAACAGTTACTTTATTAAGGCCATCGAAGGCATAATACGGAACCGTTAGAAAGACGCCGGAATTTGGTGTTCGCAATGCGACATTCCGTTGCAGTTTAAAGTTCACAAGCCTTTCCAAATCAATATTAAAACTGTTGGCTGCCGGCCAAATGGCATCAGGGTCGTTTCTGGAAGTACCCCATGGCGTGAAAGTCAGGGGGATTTCGTACTCGTAGTAGTTTTCGGTGAGGTCGGATCCAATACGGATAAAGACTGTCAAGTCACCATAGTTGAGTTCCTGGTTTTCGATGACTTTTTCGGCATGGACAAACATCTGCAAGAACCCATACTCCCTGAAGTCGAAATCGGTGGTTTTGTAAGCGCCCCTGGCATCGCCATCTATCAGGTCACAAACACGCAATACCATTGACTGCTCATTGAGCTGTTGCAAGTTGGTTGTCCCGAGGTTGATTTCCCGATCAATTCCGGGAGGTAAAACATAAGGTATCGGATAGCGCTTCCCATTCTCTTCGATGTTAACGGCTGCAATATCAAATTGTGTTTCACTCTGGATGTCATTAGGGATATATTCACCGGGCGAAAGTAAAT
This sequence comes from uncultured Lentimicrobiaceae bacterium, assembly GCA_964490385.1. GTDB lineage: Bacteria > Bacteroidota > Bacteroidia > Bacteroidales > 4484-276 > 4484-276. The sequence continues at coordinate 5,480 of CAZBDF010000040.1, forward strand.
CGTAACGATACCTTCTCCATTCGCCCCTCACCAGTTCAAGGGTGGCAAAACGCAATACCATCGGGTCTTCAAAACCTTTCATAAACATCCTCATGAAACGGATAGATTGAAAATCCTGAATACCACCAACAATCTTCTGTGGGTCACGCACCGGAATTTTAAACTGGTACCAGTGTACATCCCCAATTTGTCCGTTGGGCAACCTGATACCCTGCGCATGATAATCGTCGGTAATAAAATTTTGGCCAACTTCCATTTTATTGGGATCCAGCTCCACTTTGTACTGGAAATATCTTTCTGATTCGCTCAATGTATTGTCACGGTTAATATCCTCAACATTGGGCATGGTAGTAGCGGCAGTTGGGTAGGATTCGGGATTCTGTGCATCAGTTGGGGAGTTTCCCTCGGTACCGTTAAACATTTTGTACCTGTTGAGGATACTTGAGTAAGTGGCATCCTCATCGTAATCGGTTCCCCTGAAATAATGGTAGTTATCTGTTGAGGGATCGTTTACAGCCGCCAAAAACGCATTGGAAGCTGGGCCATAAATATTGGCTATACTTTCAAGGTATTCAGGATTGAAGAAAGAGCGCTCGTCATCATCCGTCAAACCATCGTAACCCACATCCTGAAATTGACGCGAGTTGGCCTCATTGCTAAAGTTATCCACTAAAGCCTGTAATGTTGGAACGCGGCCCCAAACGGTGGTATCCACGTTTTGAACATCGGCAGAAGTGGGAAGCCCGTTTTCGTAGCTTTTTCTCGAGTCGCGCAGGATGTCTTCAGAAATGTCACCCAGGTTAAAATACAGTTCACCACTATTGGTTTGATTTTCAGTAAAAGGATCCATCATCCAAAATTCGATGTATTCGACGTTGGTGGCATCAAAATTAGTGGATTCAATTTTGCGCATAATACCACCCCACCTTGTTTCAGGATTCAGCAGGTTTCCTTCTGCATCAATACCTGACGAGAAAGCTGTTGGCTCAACATCGTAGTTATAAGGGCCCCGTTCCGAAGGATAATAACCCAGGTTAAGCACCGGTATATTGGTTGGAATTCCGTTTGGGGTTTCCTTATTTGGAAAAACCTCAGTTTCGAGCACCTGCCTTACATCATTACTCGAAAGTTCGTTCAAATCAATATTTGGTGGCCTCAGGTTACCTGTTTCATCATAAAACAAAGGATCGATGATATACCATGATAACCTTGCCCTGTTAAAGCCATATTCAAGCCCGGTATTTACAGTGGCCTCTGGAAACATCCCTGATTCAGTTTGCTTTTGGGGTGTACTGGCCAGGAACCAAAAAGGCACACTTTTAAGATCGATGGTAGAAGTACTTCCTTCAAAATTATCAATGTATGATGTACCTGATTTCCCGATAGCTTTTGAATGGCCGGGGATAAACTGCGCAAATTCACCATCCATAGTTACCTTCGATTCTTCTTTTGTAGAAATAAAGGGGAGCAAATCCACCATTTTGGTAATAAACTTTGACTTGGTTTGATAGGCTAAATCCATACCCCAGATGGTGTTGGATATAGGTTCGTCGCCATAATTCACTTTCTGGGTCAGGGGGCGTTCGGTAAGATTAAGGATTGTACCCCCGATATTGAAATCTTCGCTCACGCGGTAATCAATATGGGTTCCCATCAGTCGTTTTGTTTGGATATTAAAGAACGACTGACTCTCCAAAGAGATGTTAATAGGTGTGCCTGAGTTTAAAACCCCTTCGTTAATAATTTTTACACGGCCCAAAGTATAATCAACAGTATAGTCCACATTTTCGACCAGCGGCACCCCGCCGGCAGTAACAATAACAGAGCCCTGGGGCACATTAAGTGCATTAAGCGATATTTCGGACCCCGACGAGGATTTATAAAAACCTTCAAGAATAAATTTGTTCTTTTCGGGATATTGCTGGGCCCCGTTTTTTGTCAGGGTATATAGCGAATCGTAAGTGTATCTGTCGGCAATTTCAGGATCTCC
>CAZBDF010000040.1:7569-12329 GCA_964490385.1 uncultured Lentimicrobiaceae bacterium
CCATTGTCGTTGCCCGAATAGAGGATATTCAAAATAAAATCTTCACGCTGGACCTGGTAAGCACCGATAGGGTAAACGTTTTTCATCATCAGGTTCCAAATCGGCACTTCGGTGCTCAGAGTGGTACTTTTAAGCAGTTTTACCTGGAGTACTTTTGGTGAGTCAATACCTTCATCCGAAAATTCACCAACCTGCAAAATGGCAGTATCACCAATCACATTGTACTGGTAGGCAACACCTAATGTTTGATCGGAGTTGAGCGTTGAGTTTAACGAAATGAAACCCAGCTTGCTATTAAAAGTATATTCGTTGGGATTAAGCCTTCTGGCATTTTCAACCTTAACAAAATCTGTCCCTGCATCAAAATTAAACTCTGGCCCGGTAAGCAGGTTATTCACCGTGTTGATATCGCGTGCTGCGGTTTCATTGGCCATCAGCAAAGCCATTAGGTTATTGGACCGATATCCGTCAGGAAACACACTTGTAAGAGGCGTAATACTGGGGCTGTAAGGATCAATTTCACCCATGTCCTGATAAGCAACAATGTTCCTGTTTTGGGTAACAGCAGCACCAATGTTAGTTACCCAGACTTCTATTTTAGTAATGTTTACGTTCGACCGCACGATGGGCAATTCAGTAAGGGCACTATCATAGTTATTCCTAAAATATTGCGCCAACAAGAAGTGTTTGTTTTCTTCGTACTGATCAGTATTCAGGGTAAAATAGTTGGTTTGCGCGCCACCCTGAACGGTGATGTTTGACGATTCACTTTTTTGCTCCGAATAAACTGCTGTCACCGTTGTCCGGCCAAACTTCAACTGGGTTTTAATCCCAAACAGGGCCTGGCTTCCCTGAATCAGTGTACTACTAAGTGGCAGTGTAACATTACCAGCCTCTATTAATTGAATGATTTCGTCTTCCTTACCTTCGTATTTAAGGTTGAGTTTATTTTCGAATTCAAAAGTTGCTTCGGTATTGTAATTGGTTTGAAACTCGATTTTATCACCAATCTTAGCGAGCACGCTCATTTGTATGTTCTGCTGGAAATCGAAGTTGGTTACATTTTGCTGACGCACATTCAGGGTTGGGTCATCACGCTGATTCGACAGCACCCCAAAAGTAAGTTCGGCAGATCCTTGTGGCCTGATGTCGATGGTATTCGATCCAAAGATTTTTTCAAATGCTGCACTTCCAATGTAAATCTGAGGAATGATACCATCGCCCGTTGCATTGGCCCCGGCAGCTTTTGCACGCTCACCCCAATAACCCTTAACTGACCTTTCAAGGTCGTATTTCAGGTATTCATCCAGGGGCATGGTATAAGGCATCCTATAGTCCATCTCCCCAAGGTTCTCTTTGATGATGTACTCATTGTTTTCCAAATCATACTCCACGCTCGACTGCATGTTGGACGGCGGCTTAAGGAACATGGGCGACCGGGCATTGGGATCAAGCACATTTCCATTTTCATTGAATGGATAAATCAAGTTGATGGTATCACCTGTTTCGGTGCTATCGGGTGGTGGGGCTAAAAGAAAAATATTGGGATCAGACTTGCGGGGTGGGGTTGTAAATCCCATGATAAAAATCAGGGACACCAACAATACCGGGAGAAATGATAAATATTTTAGTCTGTGTCTCAAAGATCGCTCTTTTCGATGATTGCAAGGTTAATCGCTATTCCGCTATCTAAAAAAAAAGAGGTCACAAGCTGCTCAATTGCGCCCGGCCTTTCTGATTCAAAAATAAACTACTACATCCACTATAAAAAATCCTGCACTGCAGGAGAAAATTTATCGCCAGATAATACTATAAAATCCGTAGGGCTTCCCTGATTAAGACCTCAACTGAAAGATCCGGATTCTGTTTCAAAACCTTATCCAGCGCTTTCTCGGCCATTGCCTTACTGAAGCCCAGCGTTGACAAACCAATTAACGCCTCATCTTTGCGGGTATTGTGTACAATTCCTAAAATTTCGGGGCTTATCGATTCCTTGCTAATCTTATCCTGAAGGTCGATAATTATACGCTGTGCCGTTTTGTTGCCAATCCCTTTTACTGACTGCAAAACGCTCAGTTCGCCATTTTTGATGGCACTAAAAATTTTATCTGCCGTAAGGGACGACAACATCAACATAGCTGTGTTGTTTCCAACCCCCGAAACCGAGATTAATAATCTGAACAATTCCCGTTCGGCCGGATCGGCAAAACCATACAAAGTATAACCTGTTGGTGTGGTTGCCTCAATCCTGAAAGCCAGATGGGTAAAAAGTTTTGTGGTTTCAGCATCCTTGATCTTCGAAAAAGTATGCAGCGAAATATTCAGCAAATAGCCGGTGCCATCGTTTTCGAGCACTACGTAGGCCGGGTTTTTTTCGGTAAGTTTTCCTTTGAGGTATTCTATCATATCATAATATTTTTTTAGCCGGTACTGAAGTAAAATAGATTGGTTGTATTAGAAGGTTATTTATGTCATTTGCAAAGCTGTCATTAGCTTCGCGGTCATTGATAGTCATTAGCTTTGCCGTCATTAGCTTCGCAGTCATTGATGGTCACTTGCTTCGCGGTCATTGATGGTCATTAGGCTTCGCCGCTATTTATTGTAATTGATGACTACCAATGACCACAAATGACCACAAATGACTATCATTAACCATCAATGACTACCAACGACCATCAATGACTACCAATGACCATAAATGACTTTAATTAGAAAAATATTTCAACATTGCAATTCTATCAGCTACCCAACAATTGTAACGGGTTTTTTTGGGGCAAATGTAAAAAAAATGCAAGTCGTCGATAGAAATTAATATTGGAAGGCAAATGTTTTCTCGCTGCCAGGGAATTGAAAACTAATTATTGCTTTTGTTAATGATTCTTTTTAACCTGAAAAATTCATGAATTTTTCACTCCACTGGCCGAAAAGCCAGTGGAGCCGATTTTCCAGAGGAAAATCGAGGGTTAACCCTCGAAAATATTTTTTGTAAATATTTTCGGCCTTCGGTGATTAATTCACAAATTCATTGAATTTGTGAATTAATCAGGTTAATTTTGAAGGGTAATAATTTAATCCATGGATTCATCTACAATGACACATCCTAATTCCTTTGAAATAAGAGAAAGAGAGAATCCACCTACGCTGAAGCTTTCCACAGGAAATACCTTTTTTATCTTTAGCCCACTAAAATTAAAAATTATGAAATATTTATTTACTGTACTTTTTACTTTCCTTTTCATGGCCTGTACTCACGGGCAGGGCTACCAAATTATAACATCAGTTGACACCCTCCAAAGTGGTGATGTGATCGTCACACAAACCGACATTAACGGCAACATCATTGACAAAGGCCTGGCCAAGCCGGGTTTTGTATTCGAAAACGACACGAGCGAATTAGTTTTCACGCCACCCTCACCACCCGAAAACACCGGGGACATTTTTGTTGACAACATTGACATGCCCGGTGTTGATGGCGGCTTTTTGCCCCAGGACATTGTTTTCAATCCCCACAACGGCAACTATTACATTTACGGTTACCGCAAGGTGCTGGTTTGCGATGCTGACCTAAATGTTATAAAAACCCTTGAAATCTCCAAGCTTGATAACTTTTTGGGATTCTATTCAGACTACGACCAAAAGATGATTTGCGTGCACCCCACACAAAACAAGGTGTATTGCCTCACCCTTGAAGGGGTTTTGGTTGAGATAGACCAGTATTATAATTTATCCGAACTTACACCTTCTGTGCCGGATGCGCTTATTGAACGCGGGTCGATGTTCTGTTTAATTGATGGCAATAATGCCAATATTTGGTTTTATCTGCAGGTTTTAGATGAAAACGAAGACCAGAATACATTGCTTTACAAGTATTCAACTGCAGCAGGGGGAACCCTTAATTCTTTAGAGTTAGAAGATGAAATTTCCTATGACCTGACTTTTATTTCCTTGCCAACCAACTATAAAGTTTATTTATCAACTCACGATGGCATTGAGATATTTACACATGAGTTGACCCAACAAACACCAATTAGCCCTTCATTTGCTTTTGACCATATCCAAGTATTAAACAACCTGCTTTTTGCCCACCCCGAGAACATGGACATGGTACATATTTACGAGCCAAATGGATTACCCAATAGCATTGTCAGCGGTTTAGATTATACAGATTTCAGGTATATGCAGGCTTGTGAAGGTGAAAGCAGTATGTTCATCTCGGGCTACTATGATGATTTATACTTTGAATCCGGCGTAAAAATTATTGAGTACGAAGCCCCAGGTTATGTCATTTCCCCAACCATTGTTGACATTTCCAATGCATTTGGGTTAGCAGAAAACAGCTTAAATATAGTTGCGTGCGGTAAAAACAAAATCGCCCATATCAATAAAGATAACCATGACATCACATTTTCCCAAAACACCAATACAGGCCAAATGTTCAGGATTTCCTCAGGAAATAGTAATGTCGCCATTGCAGTTCAACCGGAAAATGGAAATGCAGTAAAGGATAATGGTTCCGCATTGCAATTTCTTGACATTGGCGGTTATGTGATAAGTACTGCCATTAAAGGAGATCTTGCATTTAATGCTATTAGCAAAAACAATGATGATGGTTATATTCTTGCCATGAATTCAAATCCCGGGAAAATACTTCATAAATATGAACCATCATTCGATTTCAACCCTGTAGCTATCTTCACAAGTAAAGCATCAAACACTGTTGAAGGGGCATGTTTTACCGAGCTGAAACATTTTCCTGAAGC
>CAZBDF010000040.1:12429-16853 GCA_964490385.1 uncultured Lentimicrobiaceae bacterium
CATCAAACACTGTTGAAGGGGCATGTTTTACCGAGCTGAAACATTTTCCTGAAGCCGGGTATATTGTGTTTGTAAGCAAATGTGGCCTCCAGATATGGTTTTTTGATGAACACACACATGACACAGTAGGATCAGTTTTATTTTATGAAGAAGCACCAAGGACTATAACTTATGATCCTAATGAAAATTTATTTTACTGCGCCAAAGATGCAGATTATTACACTATAGACGATCAATTTGCCCTATCAGCAATAACAGGCACACCACTATTAGACCTCACCAAGCTCGGCTCTTTCTTCAACCAGTTAAACAAAAAGGTTTACATAGTGTGCGAATCCAAAATCCTGATTTTTGATGAAGGGCTTTATGAAACTGTGGTTGATATTGATGATAATTGGACATCAGGAAACCACAGGATAGACGATTTTGTTTTTAGCCCGGAAAGAAATGAGCTGTACTTATTGAAAACCATATCATCCAGCGGGGAAAACAGAATTGAGGTTTTGGTTTTTGATTGTACAAACAATGAAATGAAAGATCCAATAGATTTGGAATTGTATTACACTGATGGTACGGGAATAAATGTTTTCCCGGATTATTGTCTTGCTTACAATAATACAAAGGAAAACCTCTTTGTGGGAAACCTATCATTTAGCAACACCAGCATTATTTCAACCCACACCCACACCCACTCCCTCACCGGCAACTGGGACTGGATTTCATTCCCCTGTATGCCCAGGCTGAGCAATGAGGGGTATGGTTCCCAGGAGTTGTTGGAGAATTTGAATCCTTTACAACCATATTTGGAGTTAAACACCAAGGTTGGTGGTGGGGACTTACAATTAACCTATACCGCTCCTTATTGGGAGACTGAAGACATTCCAGACTTAATCAGTACTCAAGGATACAAATATTATACTAATCCTATTGCAAATCAGGAGCTTGAAATCCCCGGCGTTGTTTTAGATCCTTCAACGCCAATTCCTTTGTCATCGCAACACGAAAACTGGATCGGTTATTTTCTTGAATTCCCATTGTTGCCCGAAGATGCCTTTGTTGGGGTTTGGGACCAGCTTATCAGCATAATAACAAAAGATTGGACAATGTTTAAAAATAATGGCCAATGGTTTTCTTCATCACGTGTAACACCCATCCAGTATGGCGACGGCCTTATTGTTGCAACTTCTGTAGATTCCGATTTGATTTGGAATTATGCTTCCGAACCGGCCGAAGAATATGAGTACCCGCCAACCGAATATTTCAGCTATAACGAAACAGCAGAATACACCCCCTTTTATTTTGAGATGGACAGTACCGAGGGGATTAAGGAGATAGCGCTTACGGTGAACGATAGTTGTGTGGGCGCTGCGGTGGTAGAACCCGGCGACAGCATTGTGGAGGTGAATGCCTATCTGACAGGTACCCCATCCGGTGTACCGGTGGAAGTAGAAACCTGGAGTGGCTATAAATCGGCAAAGCTGGGCAGCGAGAGCTATTCGGTGGTTGATTTGCCAACAAAAAAGCGTATCAGCCGAAAGATTTATACCGGTGAACACCGGCCCTACTATGTGCTTTCGTTCAAGGCAGGCGAAACTAGGGGAGATGAAAAGCTTGTTATGTTGCAGCCCCCATCGCCCAATCCTTTTACAAGCTCCACCATGCTTAGCTTTGTATTGAAGCATCAGGCGAATATCTCGCTTACGGTACACGACCTCAGGGGCAGGCCTGTAAAAACCCTAATGGGCGGTGCTTATACCGAAGGCCTGTATGAAACCGCATGGACAGGTACGGATGCATCCGGTGGCAAGGTAGAAAACGGGATTTACATTATTCGCCTGACGGTAGATGAAAAGATTGTGAAGAATGAGAAGGTGGTTTTAATACGATAAAAAGCGATGTCAGATATCAGATGTTTGATTTTTGATGTGCGATCTGGTTTTCACTACTTCTCAGATCAAACATCTGACTTCTTATATCAAAAAAAAAGACCCATGAAAATACACAACAACATAATAGAAGTTAAAAATGATCTGGAAGAGAGGACTCCACCCCACTTCTCCCCATCGCCCCATCGCCCCTTCTCCTACTCGCCTCTTCGCCCCCTCTCCCCCTCGCTCCGTCTCCTCATTCTCCTCTCTGTTCTCTATCTTCTACCCTCTTCCCTCTTCCCCGCCATCCTCACTGTAAAACCCGACGGCACGGGCGACTTCACCATCATCCAGGAAGCTATTGATGCCGCAGCCATGCAAGATACTGTGCTGGTTTGGCCTGGCACCTGGTACGAAAACCTGCATATCGATGCAAAACCCATCACATTGGCCGGCCTTTATCTTACTACCGGAGAAAAGCAGTACATCTCTCGAACCATTGTTGACGGAAGCACAATACAAAACTCGGTTATTGTAGCCGATAATTTTCCAAATGGGGAACAAGGGACTATTTGTGGGTTTACTATCCAGAACGGAGATGCAAGGTATAATGAAATAAATTTCCCTTCCCTCTACATGGGATGGGGAGGGGGCATTTTAATGTATTATGCCGACATGGATATTATCGGCTGCCTAATTCAAGGCAATACTGCTCAGCTACATGGGGGAGGGATTAAAGCCTTATATTCAGCATTGAAACTATCTTGTACGATTATAAAAAATAATAGGGCGTTTTCTATGGGTGGCGGAGTCTGGTTTGCATTGGGGGAATATTTATTTTTTGATACAATTAACTTAAATAGCATATATTTCAATCATTCTACTATGGGGAATGATCTTATGAAACACTATAGTTATGATTTGCCAATTTATCAAGTTGATACCGCCACAACATTAGTTGATCATGGTTATTGCATATTTAACGGAAATGATAATGCTTTGCCAGTTTATGACATCGAATTAGTAGCGAACCACGCTATGATAGATCAGGTAGAAAAAGACGTTTATGTTAGCCCGGATGGCAACAACACAAACAGTGGGTTATCCTGTGATAAACCATTAAAAAACATCTGGTATGCCATGACCAAAATTAAACCGGACACCAATAACAAACGAACAGTTCATGTACTGCCGGGTACATATGGCCCTTCAAATAATGATGAGATATTCCCGCTCAATGCCCGGAGCAATTCTTGCCTGGTGGGCGAAAATATGAATACCTGCATTCTCGATGCGGAACAAACATGGTTTCATTACAGTTGCCATCCAGCTTCCTATTCGTTGACCATAAAAAACCTGACACTCATAAATGGCAATTCTTTTATTGATGAAATATACGATTATGCAGGGGCAATTGATTTTGACTGGGCTGTTTACAATCCTATACTTGAAAATTTATTAATAGAAAATTGTATTGGCATCAGGTCGAGTGGAGCTATCGTTGATACTTGGGATATAGCCCATTTGCATAACATTACCGGTAAAAACAATTTTGGGGGTAGATCATTAAGGGCACTGTATGCTGGTCAACAGGTACGGGAGTCTGTTTTCGTTATCAACTGTTCATCCCTAAACAATTCTTTTTACCAAGATAGTTATGGTAGTGGAGGTGGGATTGGTATTTTTAATTCATACACTTCCAATATGCCACTCATTTCATCTATTTCGGGTTTATTGGTTTGTAATAACCAGAGGCGTGACTGGTGGGGAGGATCCGAGTTTTTATCCCATTTGACCATTGGGGCTCGTATTAGTAATATCACGAATTTAACAATAGCTGGTAATACCAATGAAAATAATTTACCTGGAGCTTATGCTACCTGGGAAAACATGACCTCGCGTGTGTACAACTCCATATTTTATGGGAATGAGCATCCATCTATCATCCTCGGAGTAGAACCGCCACTGGAAAACCCGGGGGAGCTTTACATCGACTATTCACTTATTGAACAGGGGCTGGATGATATCTGGAACCAGCAAAATTTTAATATCCTGCACTACGGCGTAAACAACATCGAAGGCAACCCGCTGTTTGCAGGCGAAGGGGAACATCCCTATGGACTTCAGGCTGCCTCTCCCTGCATCAATACCGGAACGCCCATGTACGAGGAAGGCATGGAACCACCCTACATCAAAGAGGAAAACGGGAAGTACATCCTCTACACCCACGAGTACGATACCATACACCTGCCCGAAACTGATATTGCGGGCAACCCACGTATCGCTTACGGCAGAATAGATATGGGCGCATACGAATTTGTGGACACAACAGTAAATATCGGGCAAAGGCCACCCAAATACCTTGGAGGAAAAATCAAAGTTGTACCCAATCCTTATGAACACAGCACGGCCATTAAATTCACCCTACTCAAAAAAGGGCATTGTATTGTAAAAATCCATGACTTAAATGGCCGCCCGGTAAAAACCCTGTTGGACACCTTCACAGTCCCCGGCAATTTTGAAATGCGCTGGCACTCCGATTTCGACAATGGAAAC
>CAZBDF010000041.1:0-16849 GCA_964490385.1 uncultured Lentimicrobiaceae bacterium
ATCGGCCTTCCCGATAGCCAAAAGCGCACTTTGTTTTTGTTTAAATAAACACTTCTGTCAAACAGAAATTAAATAGATCCTTCCCCTACTCAAAATAATTGTCGATTCAATATTTTTTTAGAGGGAGATTAAGGAATAGATTTCTCCCTACAGTAGCAGCTAAATATTATTTTGATGTGCCGGAGATGCAATTTAATCTACCAATACCAACCACGAAGGGATGTAACTTGAATAAACGTGGACACATTCCATGGGCAATCTAAATATTACGTCCCATACGGGACTTAAAAATTGACTTATTTTATTTTCTATAAATATTTTGTCCCTAACGGGACAATAGTTACCAATACCCCGCTTTTTACAAATAAAATTTGATGCATTCATTAAATGCAGCTTTTGAAAGTTAATAGTCAAATCATAAGAGTCTCCAGTCCCGTAGGGACTTTATATTTATAGAAAATTGAAAGGTAATGAAACCAAGAGTCCCGTTAGGGACGTAATATCATTGAATGCAAAAAAATAGTATTTAACCCAGGTATCCATAACCATGCAAAGCATTCCATATAAAGAGCTTGAGCTTAAACTCCACACCGACTTTACTGCAGTGGATATCCGCAAAGCCATTGCTAAACAACTCCACATTAAGAATTTCAGCTTCGAAATTTTAAAGCAAAGCCTCGATGCCCGTAAAAAACCAAATGTTATCTGGCTGGCCAGGATCAGGGTTTTTTCTAAGGAGCTTAAAGGAGAATTGTTTCAGGGTGAACCAAGCTTGGAGGTTCCCTATAAAAAACGTGATAAAAAAGTTATTGTCGTTGGCAGCGGGCCCGCAGGATTTTTTTCAGCCTATGTACTTCAGCAGGCAGGTTTCCGGGTTACCCTCATCGAGAAAGGCCCAAAAGTAGCTGAACGATTCAAAGACATCAATAGCTTTGAAAATGGTGGCCTTTTTAAGGATAACTCAAACTACTGCCACGGCGAGGGAGGGGCGGGGACTTTTTCGGACGGGAAACTTACTTCCCGCACCAAGGGTATTTCTCTGGAAAAGAAATTTGTATTTGAGAGTTACATTAATGCCGGTGCCCCGGATGAGATCCGGTATTTTGCCAAACCTCATATTGGAAGTGATAAACTCAGGGTTGTTATACCAAATTTACGAAAGCAATTCGAACACTTGGGAGGGACTATTCTTTTTGATACCGAAGTGCAACAACTGACAATCAAAGGCAATGTTTGCACCGAGGTAAAAACAAATAATGATAACATTGAATGTGATTTGCTGATAGTAGCTCCCGGGCATTCATCTTATCAAACTTACAGGATGCTACACCGAAACGGCATCCAATTCGGGAGCAAACCTTTTGCCATTGGTGTAAGGGTGGAACATCCGCAGGAACTGATCAACCATTCCCAGTGGCGATCGCCAAAACTCCCCGGCATAAAAGCTGCCGAATATAAACTCACTCATACGGCCTCAACAGGCTTGCCCGTGTATTCATTTTGCATGTGCCCTGGTGGCAAGGTAGTTCCCTCCGCCCCCACCGACCAACACAATATTGTTAACGGCGTGTCGGATTATGCCCGGAACTCGCCATTTGCAAACGCTGCAATCGTAGCAGGGATCGACCTTAGAAAAATCCTTGGTGGGGATGTGGGTTTGGAAACATCCTTAAATTGGCTTGAACAACTGGAGAAAAAGGTATTTGAATTAACAAACAGCTATAAGATTCCCGGAAACCGGATTGAAGATTTTATCAACAGAAAAGTATCACATCGAATACCGGAAAATAGTTATTCTTTCGATGTATTTCCCTTCGATTACAATGAATTGTTCTCAACTGACACCGTTCAATCATTGCGCGAAGGCTTGGCAAATTTTTCAAGAAAGATCAAAGGTTTTGAAACAGGCATCATGCTGGGCCTGGAAAGCAAAACATCTTCACCGGTGCAGGTAATCCGCGATGAACACCGCCGCTGCGAAGGTTTCGAAAACATTTACATAGTTGGCGAAGGTAGTGGATATGCTGGTGGGATTACCAGTTCGGCAGTGGATGGGGTTAAAGTTGGGATGGAGATTGCCAATATTTGTTGATGCAGCTATCGCTAGGTACAAATGTTTTTTATTACTTTTGGTGTCAGGCATGAATAACATTTTACAAAATATCCAAAATCAAATTAGTGCTTCCACTAAAGCACAAATTCACTAATTTCCACTAAAACTAATGCCCTGATATTCTGCTTCGTGTCCCGCACGTACGAGATTGTGTTTTAGCGTTTTTGTGGCATTTTATAGCTGGTTAGACTTTTTAGACTGGGCTCATGATTCCAATAAAGTTAAAATATTAGAATTGAACACTGATTTTCTTATAGTCATCATAATTAACATAGGGCTTGCTGAAAAACTCAGAATAGTAATATTTCGGTGCGACTGCCTCGACGGCAAGGCAGGCTGCACCTCCCGTATCAATTCTAATTGATGCTTCCACAAAGATTATCGCCACTCTGTGGCTTATCCTTCAGGTGCGGAGCACCGGTAATCTTTGTAGAATTTTATCCGGCAATTGGGAAAAAGGTGCAGAGCACCGAAATATTTGCTGAAAGGTTTTTGAACAAACATCCTCCTAAACCTTGCACAAGGAATCAAATATTATGGAATAACTTATGGTAATCCAATGGATTAGGCCTTTCTAAGCAGCCCCTAACATAGATTTTGAACCATAAATGATCATGAAAATCATAAGGATCAGTGTTCCAATGTACTTGTAGTTATTATGATATTATTTTTGCCTTAGGCCATTTATTTCAATTTGATCAGTATTAATCTAAGAACTCCTGACCTACCGTAAATATCATATCGCTATTTTTAGATTTCTCTCTTCAAATTTGCTACGCAAATTTTCGTTCGAAATGACACGAACTAGTGCAAAAAGGGGGAGGCTGGATCGGGCGCAATGCGCCCGATCCAGCCTCCCCACCACTTCATGCCTGCTTTTGTCATTCCGAACGAAGAGAGGAATCTAATAAACCTATTTATTCGATTAGTAAAATGTTAGTTGAGATTTTTGGTGCGAATAATTCACTATTTAAGACATGTCAAACTACGATTGAGTTTATTTAAACTTCTGAAAAACAACAAACAGGTCAGGAGTTCTGAATCTAAGAAACTTGTCTCGCCGCAGGCAGATTTGTGGCTATAAAAAAAACCACCCCAAACCCGAGGTGGCCTTTTTCAGTTGTATTATAAAAAGTACTTATTCCGTTTTAATACCCAACTCCGCAACCTGAACAACGTCCCAAGTCTCTTCGTTGTAAAGATAAACAACAATGTTGCAGTTTTCGGCTACCCAACTCTCATCAAGCTGATAAATAAATTCCCTATTGTAAACCTCACCAGTAACCATTTCACCGCTGGCTGAAATATATTTTCCATAAGTTGTGTTCAAATCATCACGCAACAAACTCATATGTTCATAATCGAACCAGTCGGGAGTTGGCCCGATATTCGAATTGTTATTCTTCTGTGGCGACACCACATGATTTTCGGTAATAAACACGCACATTTTATATTTTCCGGATAAATCACTAGTTGCTACTGCATCAATATCAATGATCACTGTGTTCAGGTTCGGAAAATATTTATTCTTTAATGATAGTCCGGCAACGGGATCCAAAGCTAATTGCTCATTAACCACTGTTTCCCAGTTGTTAGGTAGTATCTGCATGTTACCACTGTACTCAACCCTGTTAATCATAGCGATGGGATTGGCAAAAATCTGAAAATCGGTATATAACTCTTCACCAGAAGGAGTAAAAAGAGTATCATTATATGGTGGATCTGTATCAGCTGTGGCATAATATCCAGCATGGATTGCAATAATCACTAATTTATGGTCTAAGTCCGCTGCAAGGTCGTGAGCAAATATGGCCCATTCGGGACAATTTACACATTTATGGCCGGTGTAATCCTCAAGCAAAACCTGTTTGTGCAGTACAATTGTTGAATCAACAAAAAAGAGTGTGTCGTCAATATTTTGTGGAATGTCCTCTTCACCAATAAGTGGCAAAGGTTCGTCAATCTTATCGCAGGCCATCCATACAGCCCCAAACAAAACGGATAGTATAAATAGATATGTTATTCTTTTCATCGTTATTCAGTTTTTGGGTTTAGAATGAACTTGTTATGGTTAACGTTAAACCGGTGGAAGCCGGAACATACCTACACACACCTCCTACACAAAGCAATCCCTCGCGTTGGCGGCCATAGCGTACTGCAAACCTGTTTGAACCCTGGTTATAACCAAATGAAAGGTTGTAATAGTGGATTTGCATATCGTTATCAGGATTTCCATAATTGAATTCATTCTGGACAGAGAAGAACCACTTTGGCGACACATTGTACTCGAGAAGTATTGCTGCCCAGTCACCTTTGTCTTCTTTGGTCCACAAACCCTGCAATTCCATTCTAAGCGAGTTTCTACGGTCGAATTTGTAGGTCAGGTCGAGTACTCCAATATTGGCATAAACCATATGGTCGTCATCAAAAATATCATCTTCAATCACATTCTTGTTATAGGTTTGGTTGTAATAGGCAAGCTTCGCCTTCACCTTTTTGTTGAATTTCTTTTCAATCATCACATTGATGTCCTGATAATACAACAGGTCGCCAATGGAAAAGAAACTAGTATTGTAGCCATCCGTCCCGGTCATATCCCCGGTAATGGGTGATGTGATGGTATCCTTTTCGATGGATTTGGCCAGCGAATAGTTCACAGTAATGCTGGTTCCGTACTTTCCACCAAGTTTAGATTTTTTTGGAATAGTATAAACAATGGTTCCCTGGAGGCCAAACTCACCGTTAGGCTTAGTAGCATAGGGGTACATTGTTGCAAGGCTGTAAGGATGCTCCTTACTGATGGCAGGCAAATAATTAATGTCGAGCATGGGTGGGTTACCGGCTTCAGTAAGCTTCGATTTGTAACTCATATTGTCAATCCACTTGGTAGAAAGGAACAATCCAAGTCCTTTCCTGGAATAACTCAAAGTTGAATAAACGGCCTGCCCTTTTTTATAGATATAATTATTGGTAGCATTTGGGTCATTGCCTTTTTCGGCATATTCAACATAAAAGTTAACCCCACCGTGTGCAATATTGGCTCGGGCAGCCCAGGAACCAACGTTGTGAGGAAGATCCAATTGATAGGTTTTTTGATTGACCCAATTAACAGTATCACCAAAATCATTAATTGTAAAATAGGCTGAATCAGTGTTAAAAGTTGGGCTGTTTTGAATCTTTTCGTATTTACTCACAAAACTACCACCCAAAGTTATTTTTGTTTTCGACTCGCTCATGCCCTCAATCATATCATTGAAGTAAAAGTCACCATCAATACCTCTCACAATGCCACGATTGCTGTTTTCGTAGGGCTCCCAAAAATAACGCTGAACTCCAACAAGGCCTTTCAACATAATACCTTTGTAAGGCGAATAATGGGCATTAAACCCATAAAAGTTATTGTCGTAGCCCAACGTCCATTCTTCCCAGCCACGCAACACAAGTCCACTACCAAACTGCTCGTAAAAGTGACCGGCAGTCATTTCCAGGGTTCCTACCTTGTACTTAGCAAACCAGTAAGGAACACCAACTCCCTCAAAGCGTGGGTCGAAACCCAGCATCGGGTTCAGGTAGCCTTCAAAGCGTGCACCTGCTGTAAAATTTCCATTGGTATAAATAAAGTTGGCAAATCCATTCATCCCAAATTTCTCGTAATTCAGGGTGGAGTCGGTTATGCCCAGTTTACTGTCTTCGCTGTAAAATTGGGCATCCAATTGTACGTTTCCTGTTACCTTGCCCCCACTCAGGAAATCCTGTGAAAACGAAATCATAGGAAACATTAACAGTAGCAGCAAAAGCTTTACGGAATTAACTTTCTGTTTCAATGTATTTGGTTTTTTTAATTCAACAATCCAAAGAACTTATTAATGATCCAACGATTCGCCGTTGATCACCTTCTCAACAATTTCGATGTATTCCAGTTCATCGCCTTCCAGATAACCTACATGCTGCCACACTATCTCTTTTTTACCATTGAGAATAAAAGTATGCGGTGGAACATTCACATTCATTAAGCGCTTGAAATCGCTGTTTGGATCCAGCAACACATCAAATTCCCAACTTCTGCCATTTACAGTTGGCAGTACCTGCTTGCTCGAGCGCGCGTTGTCGATAGAAACAGCATACATTTTTACGCCCGTTTCTTCAACCCACTCCTCGTAAACATCATTAATGGCATCGTGCTCTTTCATGCAAGGCTTGCACCATGTAGCCCAAAAAGTAATGATTATGGGCTTGCCATCATTGTCGATACTTTCAGTATTAAATGGATCGCTGTTGATATCCTTAATATTAACAGAAGGCAAATTAAACAGTGCTTTAGTTTCGCTTTGCGAAAAAATTATTCCTGATACCAGCATCAGAGCTGTCAATAATAAAATCTTTCTCATAGTTAGATAGTTAAATGTGTTAGTTTTTCTAGTCGGCAAATTTATAGTTTTTTAAGACAAAATAATCATAGAATGAAGGTTTCGAGTAATTTAGATTCAGTCGAAGGATGAAGTTCAATGGTCTTAACAACATTTGGAACAAGTAGGCATTCTCCCATATTGAGCATAAGTTCACCTTCAGGATATTTAACCCGAAGCGATCCCTGGACACAGGTAAAGATCACAAAAGAGTCCAATTCATCATAATCCTTTGAGATTGCCTTGTCGAGGTGCAAGATGTTGGTGGTGAAATAGGGAGCATCAACTACTTTGATGCTTTGGTTTTTCACACGGCCATACGCTGTACGATAACTTTCGTGAACATCAAAGTCGATGGCCTCAAGCGCCTCGTCGGTATGTAAGTCCCTGGGTTTTCCCTTGGCATCTACCCGGTCCCAGTCGAATATACGGTAAGTAACATCCGAAGTTTGTTGAATCTCGGCAAGCAAAATCCTGGGGCCGATGGCATGTACCCTGCCTGCTGGCATTTCGAAAATATCGCCTGCACTTACTTTTTCTACGTTAAGTATTTCCTTTAAAGTATCCTCCTTCAGGTGATCGAGATAGGTTTTCTGGGTAACTTTCTTATTGAACCCGCTAATTAATTCCGCATCCTTTCCGGCATCAATGATATACCACATTTCTGACTTTCCGTTACCCAGGCCACGTTTTCGGGCGAGCTCATCATTGGGATGTACTTGGATGGACAAGTATTCAGTAGCATCGATAAACTTTACCAGGATAGGGAATTCGTTTTTATATTTGTCGTAAACCTTTCCTCCCAACAGTTCATCCATGTAAACTGCTATCAGTTCATTCAACTCATTTCCTTCCAGAAATCCATTTGCAACTACTGTTTCATTCTCAAGCACTCCCGACAACACCCAGGCTTCGCCGCAATTGGGCATATCCCCGGCATCAAGGCCCAAAACATTCTTAAGTTTCCGTCCACCCCATGGTTTTTCGCGGAACAGCGGTTTAAATTTTAATGGATAAAGTGTGTTCATGTTGATGGTTTTTAATGATAACTGCCAGCAAATTATTTAAATCGTTGGTTAAATGTTATTAGTTAATCGTTAATGGTATGGCACAATTAACTAATTTCAATTAACAATTAACCTTTTTCAATTAACGATTAACCTTTTTCAATTAACGATTAATAGGTCAGATTAGATTGTGTGTTTGAGTTTATGAATCCCTGCCTCGCGGCAAGGCGGGCTCTACTTGGATTTCGCTCTATCTTGCGTTACCAATTGTTACAATTCTGCAACCTCTACGAGGTAGGTCTTTTACAAACTTCATTACAGCTAAATGTCCGTAGGACATTCATAATTGTAATACCCATATTCCATATGAACAATCACAATCCCGCACGTGCGGGGATTGCATAATATTTCAAAATTTAACAATCGCATCATTGGTGAATGAAAAGTATCTGTGCAATTTGTCGTGCACCCCGATTAACTTTCTTCGATTAACCTACAAATGCTACTTTTACGCTCCAAAACTAAGCAAATTCAAAGCCAAAATATTCATGAATTTTTCAAACGACCTGCGTCAACAATTAATTGCCTTTAGAAAGGACTTGCACAGGCATCCTGAAATTTCTAAAAATGAACATGCCAGGGCTCAGAAAATCTTAAATTTCATTACCCCCTTTCATCCGGACAAAATTATTTTACTCTATGATTTATCTCTTGAAAGAAACAATTGAAAATTTGACAACAAGCTATTTGAAAGCTAAAATTATAAAAGATGAATTCAATATGTGTATTTTGTGGATCTAGCGTTGGAAAGCAGGAAAATTATATCCTCAAGGCTAGAGAACTTGGTAAGATAATAGCTGATAAAAAATTGACGCTGGTATATGGTGGTGGAAATATCGGTGTGATGCGTGAAATTGCAGACAGTACTCTGAAACATGGGGGCAAAGTAATTGGCGTTATGCCCCAGCATATTGTGGATAAGGAAGTGTCGCATCAAGGGCTAACTGAACTGCACATTGTTAAAAGCATGCACGAACGCAAAGCGATGATGGCTGAACTCTCGGATGCCTTTGTTGCCCTCCCTGGCGGCTTTGGTACCATCGACGAAATTTTTGAAGTGATGACATGGAACCAGTTGGAGATCATCAATAAACCAACAGGCTTGCTTAATATCGATGGTTATTTCGACCACTTGATCGCATTTATCCGTCATGCTGTCGATGAAAAATTCGTCAGGGAAGAACATAAACAGAACCTGATTGTTGAAACTGAAGCCAATGTTTTAATTGAAAAATTGGATAGTTTTGAGCCAAAAAAGGCAGAGAAGTGGATCGATAGATTAAAAATGGATTTAATTTAATTCGATAATCGAAAGTATTTTTTTGCAGAGACATGGCATGCCATGTCTCCAATATTGACAAAAGATAACATCACAAAAAATGATCATCATAGGAATTACAGGAACAATCGGTGCAGGCAAGGGAACGATAGTTGATTTTCTTGAAAAAGAAAAAGGATATCAACATTACTCGGTGCGTGGGTATTTGGTCGAAGAAATCAAAAAACAAAACCTCGTAGTTAACCGCGATAGCATGACCTCTGTAGCCAATGAACTAAGGGCTAAGCACTCGCCATCTTATATTATCGATGAACTTTATAACAAGGCTTCGGGAAGTGGAAAAAACTGCGTGATTGAAAGCATCCGAACACCAGGTGAAGTTGAAAGCCTGCGTAAAAAAGAAAACTTTTTCCTGTTTGCCATCAACGCAAAACCTGAATTGAGGTTTCAACGTATTAAAGCCCGGGCATCGGAAACCGATAAGGTGGATTTCGAAACTTTTTTAGCCAACGAAAAGCGGGAGATGACTACCGATGATCCAAACAAACAAAACCTTCAGAAATGTATTAATATGGCAGATTTCGTTTTTGAGAATAATAGAACCGTTGAAGAGTTAATTGCACATGTTTCTCAAATCATCAAAAATATCGATAAATAAAAAAGCCACAATGTACCCTTACAAAAGGAATTGCTTTTGAACATAATTCAAATAAAAATAAGCTCGATATGACACAAGATAAAACCGAACATAAAACAACAGAAAAATACATCCGCCCCAGCTGGGATGAATATTTTATGGACCTGACCAATTCTGCAGCTAAACGGGCAACCTGCGACAGGGGCCGGAGTGGCTGCGTGATTGTTAGAAACAAGCAAGTTTTGGTAACAGGATATGTTGGTTCACCGATGGGTTTGCCACACTGCGATGATGTGGGGCACCTGTTCAAAAAGGTTACCCACGAAGATGGAAAGGTTACACAACATTGTGTGCGCACAGTGCACGCCGAACAAAACGCCATTTGCCAGGCGGCCAAACTGGGCATATCCCTCAACAATGGAACCTTATATTGCCGAATGACCCCTTGCCGAACCTGTGCAATGTTGATCATTAATTGTGGCATAGACAGGGTAGTTTGCGAACGTAAATACCATGCCGGGACTGAATCGGAGGAGATGTTTGCCACAGCAGGTGTGAAACTGGAGTTTATCCATAACGAAATACAACAATATGAGAACCAATAGGGGAGTGGAGTGTTGGAGTGTTGGAGTATTGGAGGAATGGAGTGTTGGATTTTAAATGGGCTAATGAATCAAATGAAGAGACGAGGCATGCCTTGTCTCCACCACAGATTGTAAAAAATAGAATTTGATATTGGAAAGAACCGGGTACTTTAAATAAAATCATAATGGGTAATTTTCAAATCATCGATGCCAATGCCGCCAACTTAGGCCAATTTGGAATGTGTGGCTATAAAAACAAAAAGCATATCGGTTTTCAGCGAAAGCTGGAGTGGCTCGCAAAACGCTTCGATGAGGGAATGAAATATAAACTACTGGTTGATTCCACGGGCAATGCCCTGGGCGGGATTGAATACATTCCTGCCGAATATGCCTGGCGGCCTGTTAATGCAAATGGTTACATGTTTATCCATTGCATTTACATTATGAAAAAAAACGCCCAGGCCAAGGGCTTCGGGAAGCAGTTGATTAATGCGTGTATTGACGATGCACGTAGCCAAGGCAAAAACGGTGTGGCTCTTATTGCCCGAAAAGGAAGCTGGATGGCGGGGGTTTCTATCTTCGAAAAGCTTGGTTTTAAAGTCACTGAATCTGCGTCGCCCGATTTTAAATTGATGGCACTAAAACTTGATGATGAAGCATGCTTGCCACGATTTTCAGGAAACTGGATAAAAGAGCTTCAGCAGTACAATGATGGCCTGACCATCATCACTTCCGACCAGTGCCCATACGTTGTAAAATCAGTTCGCGAAATTATTGAAGTCGCAGAATCCGAATATAAAATTACCCCCAAAGTCGTCCATATTGAAGATAGTGAGCAGGCCAAAAAAGTGCCATGTGCGTTCGGGTGCTTTTGCATCATTTATAAGGGGAAAGTAGTTGCCGAAAATCCTATCAGTAAAACACGGTTCAAGAATATTATGAACAAGGAAGTGCCCTATCAATTAAGAAATTGATAAATTTGACAAAAAAATGGTTAACAGATTAAACACATTGCAAAATGATAAGAAGGATTGAAGTAAGGAATTTCCGTTCGTTAAAGTATATTGATCAATCACTTCAAAATTTCCATGTTTTAGTTGGCCCAAATGCAAGCGGCAAAACAACTTTTATGGATGTTATTAGCTTTCTTGCTGATATTGTAAAACTTGGGGTTGATGAGGCCATTCAATGCCGTTCTTCAAATTACAATGACCTTACATTCTCATCCATTGGTGGTGATATTGAACTAGCAATTGAAGTTGAGTTACCCAAAACAATTAAAGAAATTAATAATAATGTTTCGTTTGATGTAATACGATATGAACTTAGAATTGGTTTAGCAGAAGAAACACTTGAGCATGCAATTAAGGAAGAAAGGGTTCTTTTATTTGACACGAACCTTAATGCCCATACCTTTACAAATACTCAAATATTGCTTTTCCCATCTCTTTCAACAGAACCTTCTACGATATTAAATAAAAAATACAAACCAAAAACTTTCAAATTATTAATTAGCAAAAAACCGGGAGGCAACGACAACTTCTATCCCGAAACATATAAGGAAGCAGGAAAAGGCTTCATCCCCTCATTCAAACTGGGTATTAAGAGGTCTGCATTGGGAAACTTGCCTGCCGATGAAACAAAATTTCCGGCAGCAACATGGCTTAAAGAGTTTTTGTTGGATGGAGTGCAGCTTTTTGTTCTCGATAGTTTAAACATCCGCAAGGCAAGCCCACCAGGACAAAGTAAAAAATTTAAATCAGATGGGTCAAATTTACCCTGGGTTATTGATTTACTGAGCAAAGATAAAAATCAATTTAGTAAATGGATTTCACATTTACAAACTGCACTTCCCGACATTATCAATATTGACACTATTGAAAGACCGGATGATAAGCACCGGTATTTGCGGATTCATTATAAAAGCGACATGATTATTCCAAGTTGGTTGGTTTCTGACGGAACACTCAGATTGCTTGCGCTCACACTTCCGGCATATATACAAGACTTTAAAGGTGTTTATTTGATTGAAGAGCCTGAAAATGGAATACACCCCAGAGCTGTCGAAAGTGTCATTCAATCGCTTAGTTCCTTTTATAATGCACAAATAATGCTGGCTTCGCATTCCCCCGTCGTGCTTAGTTTACTTGATCAAAAAGATGTTTTGTGTTTTGCCAAAACCAACGAAGGAGTAACTGCTATTGTTAATGGCTCTGAGCACCCTGCCCTTAAAAACTGGAGAGGGGAAACAAATCTTGGTGTACTATATGCAAGTGGAATTTTAGGATAACATGAAAGATTTAGTTGTTTTAGTAGCAGATAAGAACATGGAATTCCTGGTTCAGGGGCTCCTTCCCAGAATTCCTGTTGTAGAGAAAACCAGGAAGTTTACTTTTGATATTTTTGTTCATCCTTATAGAGACGCCGGGATTTTTAATACTGCCCATGATATTTTACGGCCCTTGTCAAAAAACTATTCTTATTCTGTAGTAATGTTGGATTTTCAAGGGTGTGGAAAAGAAAATACTAGCAGGGAAAAAGTAGAACAACAACTTGAGAATTTATGTGCTCAAAATGGATGGAAAAATAGATCCTGTGCTATTTCTATCGACCCGGAATTGGAAAATTGGATTTGGGTTACCGAGGCAAGGTTATCTGATGCCATTTCTTGGGATAAAACTATTGGCCTTCATGATTGGTTGCAAATTAACGATTGGAAGAAACCGGAAAACAATAAACCCATTTATCCAAAAGAAGCTCTTGAAGCAGCATTGAAAGAATGCAGGACACCACGTTCTTCATCGATCTACAGGGAGATATCCAGTAAAGCAAGTTATAAAAATTGCACCGACAATGCTTTCCTAAAATTATTGAATCAAATAATTGTTTGGTTTAAATGAAACATGGGAGAGTAAAACAATTAACTAAACTCAATTATCTGACAATGGCAAATTTATTTGTTTGCAACTCATCACCAGCCTGAAATGTGTAGTAGTAATATCCTGCCGGCAATTCTGAAGCCTCAAGAGTAATTATGTGATTACCATCAGAATATTTCGCTGAAATGATTGTTCTTATTTTCACTCCTTTTGCATCATACAGCTCAATTGTTACCCATTCAGCCTGCGTGAGTGTGAATTGAATATTGGTTTCTGAATGAAAAGGATTTGGGAAAACCTTGGAAATTAATCTTTGACCTTCAACTTCATATACTGATAATGTATTTTGATTGGCAGTTCCGGGTGTAAATTCAGGCATAAAGAACCAGCTCTCTGCACCATCGGCATAGCGGCCATATGAAGTATCAACAGCTTGTTCCTCGTAAGCAAACCCATCAAGAAGGTTCTCTTCAGTATCCCACAAACCGATTTGTTCACCATTGCCACTCAGTTTAAAGTTGAGGTTGAGCACACTCAATTCTTCGTCGTTATTGGCATAAAACACGATAAAGCCACCTGCTACCACAGTTACCGAATCGGGATAGGTGTCGGGTATCTGATAAGCCTGGCCCACATCAAGGGTATCGCAAATCAAGAAACCACCCAGCATAATGTCTTCATCGCCGGCATTATATATTTCAATCCAATCAGGATAATCGCCCTGTGGCCCTGGAAATGCCGTGATGTTGCTTGCCATAAATTCATTAATGAAAAGTTTTATTTCGCCTGGAGATTGTGCTGTATTGCTGGCTCCCGGTGTAAAATCCGGCATAAGCATCCAGTTACCACTTCCATCAGGATACCTGCCATAAGAAACATCTTCAGTTTGTTCACCGTATGTGAGCCCATCCAAAAGATTCTCATCGGCATTCCACAAACCAATCTGCTCGCCATTGCCACTTAATTTAAAGTTCAGGTTCAACACACTCAATTCCTCATCTTTATTGGCATAAAAGATTATAAATCCACCGGCTGCAACAGTAACTGAATCGGGATAGGCATCAGAAATCCGGAAGGCTGCTTCAACATCCAGGGTATCACTCATAAAAAATCCACCGAGCATCACATCTTCAGTGCCTGCATTGTAAATCTCAATCCAGTCGGGGTAATCCTCCTGTGGGCCAGGCAAAGCATCAATATTGCTCGCCATAAATTCGTTGATATAAAGTTGGGCATTGGCCTGGTTGCCATGCGTGATGATTGACAGAAGCATTGCTAACATTCCGTAAGTTAAATAGCAGGATTTTCTCATTTTTTGAATTTTAAAGGTGAACAATCGTATTTTGCAACAAATGTAATTGATACTGTAATACAGATGAGAAAAAATACCGATCATAGCACTAATGGTTCAGACCAGATTTTCTTGTTCAACTATATTTAGTCTTTGCAAAAAAACGCCAAATACTGCGTTACTCTCGTTTTGAAAACAGTTATCCCATACATACGGGACAAACTTCGAAAGCCTTGTCTTTGACGTCTTCTTATCAAAGACTTGAAAAATGATGCGTTTTCTTGCAGGCACTATTTAGAACACGGATAATCACTGATTAAACACCTAAATACATCTGTGAAAACCAGCCTTGCTCACCTTGCCAAAACTATGGTGAAGCGGGCCGGCTAGGCAGATCAGCAAAATCCGTGTCATCCGCGTTCTATATTGTAATTTGTAGCACACCCTATCCTATTAAACCTTCACCATGGTTTTGATTACCTTTGCTCTGTACATGTGATAAAGTATTGGAATTGGTTCGATTTGCGTAATTTACAGACAATGGCAAACAAATTAAAAATAGGAGAAGTTTCCAAACCCCGCTACGAGTTCAGGACTTTTGGAAGTGATTTTGAAGAAGTCGCGCAACGTATGTCACATTTATCTGCCGCTGTTCCCAAAAAATTTCGGAAAAGGACTTCCGCAGAAATTTATATTGTTTCAAAAACCAACGACACCAACAACGTTAAGATCAGGGACGAGAAAATGGACATCAAAAAGCTCATTCAAGCAGTAGATGGCCTGGAACAATGGACCCCACTAATGAAAGGTGAATTTCCCTTTATGGCTCAAATAATCGTGGAAGAAATCTTCCCTATGTTTCAGCTTGTAATACCAAAACCGGAAAAGGATGAACTTTCGTTTGATGATTTTTTGTCAATAATTAAACCTCACCCTGAATTAAAAGTAGTTACTGTTGAAAAGGAACGATACGGCTACATGGTAAACGGCACCATTTGTGAATATGCCCTGGTGCAGATTAATGGATCAATGATTTCTACAGTAAGTTCCGAGTCCACTAATATTGATGATGTAAAAAAAACCATTTGGGATCTGGGTTTGGAAGGCATGGAAAACATCAATTATATACAGGCGGTGAAACGTGTGACAGGAATGAAGAACAAAACCATTCCAAACAACAAACTTTGAACACTGAAAGCTTTACATTCAACATTGATTATGGCACAAGAAATAGAACGAAAATTTTTACTTAATGGGTATTTTAAAAGCTCTGCAATCAGCAAAAGCAGGATAATCCAGGGCTACCTGTCGTCCGTTCCGGAACGTACCGTGCGTGTGCGTGTTATTGACGAAAAAGGTTTCTTGACCGTTAAGGGTATCGGCAACGCATCGGGTACCAGCAGGTACGAGTGGGAGAAAGAAATTCCCGTGTCAGAAGCAAATGATTTGCTAAAAATTTGTGAACCGGGAGTCATCGATAAAATCCGCTACATCGTACCGGAACAAAATGGGTTAAAATTTGAAGTGGATGAATTTAGTGGTGACAACCTGGGATTAATTGTAGCTGAAATAGAGTTGCCATCCGAAGATTATAATTTTATAAAACCCGATTGGCTGGGCAAGGAAGTAAGCGGAGACCCGCGCTATTACAATGCAATGTTAATGAGGAACCCTTTTAAAAATTGGTGATACCATTTTTTACTACCAACAGCAGGTCCTACATTATAGAGTTCAAACACTCCTAAGGTGTGGAATCAAATTCAAAGGACAAGTGGGGATAGATTTCTCCCTACGGTCGAAAGGACAGAGTTTTATTCTGGGTGGATGGGGAAGGGGACAGCGGGCGCTCCGCGCCCACTGTCCCCTTCCCCATCCCACCTCAAAGCCCTTTGTCACCTCGAAGGAGCTTGCGACTGAGAGGCCTATTTTTTGCTTGTTTTTCAATGTTTTACAAAACTTGTCATTAGTAGCTCCAAGTCCCGGAAAAAGTGACCTCAAAGTGTGATGACAAAACCTAAGAACCTTAGTTTTGTGGTTAACTTTATTAGTGGAGACCTTCCAGGTTTTTGCTAATAAAGCTTCATTGTTGTTAAATTCTTTCATGTTCCTATATGAGAAACCTGGAGGTCTTTTTTGTCATTTGTAGTCGAAAATAGCAATCCTTGGTAATTGGTTTTTATCTTAACTTTGATGCCGCCTTGATCAGCATTTATCGTTAAATTTTTAAAAAACGTTTTCGTATTAATACAATGAAAAATAACCTGAAAAATATCATTTTCACACCGATATGCATTTTATTTTTCGTTCATTTAAGTTATGGCCAACCCGTTTTCCATTGGGTGGAAACCGAAAGTGATACAGTATCCAAATATGGAAAATTTGAAGTGCGTGCCGACATCTCAGGTAATTTCTATAATCCTTACGATCATAACCAGGTTATCGTGTTTTGTTATTTTATTTCACCATCCGGAGTGGTTCATTCCTCAAACGGATTCTTTTACCAGGATTACTCCATGACCCAACCAGATGTACTGGTTCCAAATGGTGATGCACACTGGCGGGTGAGGTTTTCACCTGATGAGCCGGGCAACTG
>CAZBDF010000042.1:0-16703 GCA_964490385.1 uncultured Lentimicrobiaceae bacterium
AAAGTTACATTGATAAATGGTGCTTTGGCATGCAATGTTTTTTGGAAAGTCGAAGGATTGGTTGATATGGCCTCGGGTACCACCATGCGTGGAACCGTAATTACAAACAATGCTGCAATAAGTATGAGCGTTGGCGGCACACTCGAAGGACGGGCACTTTCTACTGCAGGAGCTGTTAATGTAAGCGGTGTGCTGGCTTACACGCCCGTTGGTTGTGGAAGTCCTGTACTGATGGGACCTGCTGCTCCCGACCTTGTTTCAGCAGCATGTTATGCAATATTTTCAAGTGACGGCCCAGTTACAAATGATGGTATATCCTATGTCACAGGGGATGTTGGAACAAATGGTACCTTAACCACCGGTTTCAACCCACTTTTTGTAACGGGCATGATTCATCCAATCCCGGATGGTTCAACCGCAGTCGCTGCGGCTGATTTGCTTAATGCTTACAACTACCTAAAAGATATTCCCTATGATATTGAGCTGTTGTATCCGGCCCAGTTTGGGCATAACCTTGTTCTAACACCGCATACTTACCTTCTGAATGCGGCTACTTCATTTACCGATACACTTTACCTGAATGGCGGCGGCCAGGCAGATGCTGTTTTTGTTATCAAGATATTTGGTGCGCTTTCTACAAGTAACTATTCAAAAGTTATTTTAACCAACGGAACACTTCCGGAAAATGTTTTTTGGGTAGTTGAGGGAGCGGTAGATATAACTGATTATTCTATTTTTAAAGGAACAGTAATTGCCAACAATGGAGCAGTAAATCTTGGTACCGGAGTTAATATGGATGGCAGAGCTTTTACAACCACAGGTGCAATAGGCATCACTGCTGCAACTGTAACAATGCCACTTGGCTGTGGAAGTGTTTCTTCCCCCGAAATTATCACTGCTCCGGAAAACCAGGCTGCTTGTGAAGGAGATATGGTAAGTTTTTCAGTATCTGCTACAGGCACAGGCATAGAATATCAATGGAGAAAAGGAACTGAAAATCTAATTGATGGAATAAATATTTTTGGATCAACAACAGAAACTCTGACTATAGATCCAGTTGCCTTTTCTGATGCTGCATTAAATTATAATGTTGTTGTAACTGGGACATATCCTCCGGCAGTAACTTCAGACAATGTATCTCTAACCGTGCAGGCATTACCTATAAATGTGTTTGCCGGAAATGATGCAACTGTTTGCGCTATCTGTCCATTTACACTTTCAACAGCAACTGCCGAAAACTATAGTTCCTTATTATGGACTAAAACAGGTGATGGCACTTTTGATAATGAAGCAGGCTTGCATCCAACTTATACTCCCGGGATTGCTGATCAGGGAACTTTCGTCACACTCTATCTTCATGTAGGCCCGATTGCCCCATGCGACGGACTTCCTTACCTTGATAGTTTGGATTTGTATGTTCAGTCAATACAAGCGGGGCCAGTTGTCTATGCCGGGGAAAATCAGGATATTTGTGAAAATCAGGATGCCAATCTTGTAGGTAATGCACAGAATTACAGCGGCGTGATGTGGAGTGGTGGCGATGGCACATTCTCAGCTCCAGAGTCTTTAGTTACGAATTATACACCAGGCTCTGGTGATATTTATGCCGGGACCGTTGAACTTTGCTTAACTGCCAAACCAATCGATCCTGCTCCCGATTCAGTTGTAGATTGCCTTACACTTACAATACAGGCATTACCTGCTGTAATTGCTGGCGATAATGATACAATTTGTGAGTCGCAGGTTTTCGAGACTAATCCAACGATAGCCAACTATTCGCAATTATTGTGGGAAACATCCGGAGACGGCTTCTTTGAAAATGAAACAGCAGTGATCACCAATTACTTTCCAGGTGAAACGGACCTCGCAAATGGGCAGGTTTCACTATGTCTGTCTGTTACTGGAAATGCTCCTTGTGAATCAGAACCAATGAGTTGCCTGGTACTTTACTTCGAAAATAAACCAATAGCTATTGCTGGTGATAACGTTTCAATTTGCCAGGGAAATGATTTACAATTAAATGGCTTTGCTGATAACTATATCGAATTATTATGGACAACTACCGGAACCGGAAGCTTCAGTAATGCTACTATTCTTAACCCTGTTTACACACCAGATATTGCCGATATCAATACCGGTACAGTTGGTATCTGCCTTAGGGCATCCACTGCAGGAGCATGTATTTCGGAAGTTGCAGAGGATTGTCTGGTACTTAGTATTGTTGGTGAGACAACAATTGCAGGGCTTAACCCTGAACTGACACTCGGTTGCAGTGATTTCGACCAGGTTAACCAGGTATTCCTTCCATTAGAACTTTTCCCGGTCATCGAAAATGCAAGCTCAATTCTTTGGACAACTGACGGAGATGGTACATTTAATGATCCAACAGTGGAAAGTGCTGTTTACAATCTCGGAACCAATGATATATGGAATGGTGGATTCACCTTGTGTGTGGAGGCTATACAAGTGGCTTGCTCATTTTCAGCAGAAGCCTGCACTCACGTTATAGTCCCGGTCCAGATTATCCCAATCACCACTCCGACATGGAATGGTATTTCATCATATGTTGATAAGAGCGCAACTCCTGTGCCATTGGTAATGGCTCCGGTTGTTAACGAATTGATCATAATGATAAATAAAGCCGGCAAATATTACTGGCCGTCGGTTCCAGTTAACCGGCTTGGTAATTGGCAAGCAATTGGCTACAAGGCTAAATTCAATGGGCCCTGTTGTTTGCCCGTATATGGACAAATCGTTGCCGATCAATCCTTCCTGATCAATGGTAGTTCTACTTTCCTGCCTGTACTTACCAATGTTCAGACCAACATAGAAACCTTACTTGGAGCCAATGCCAGCAAAGTACTTATGATATACGATTGGTCAAACGGAATGCTTTGGACCAATAGTGCTGCCGACCTTCACACCCTGGAACCAGGTAAAGCATATCTCCTCATTAATAAGTCACCTTCAACTTCATTCAGCGTTACATTTCCGTCATTTGGTACTGATATGGCAATGGGTGCGGGCACTGACGTTATAAGTGAATTTGAAGTTATTAATTCACCATGGAATGCCGTTACAAATACTTCGCAGCCACATATTATGTTGTTTGCTGACAGAGCATTGAATGAAATGCAAACGGGTGATATCATCGGAGCATTCAACGACGATGGTTTAAGTGTAGGTGTTGCCGAAATTAAAACAAAGGACAACTTCAACAAACTAATTGTTGTGGGAAACGACCTTACCACAGATGTGCATAACGGATATGATTCAGGCGAGGTAATGAACTTCAAATTGTATCGACCTGAAACCAGCGTTGTTTATGACATTGCATTTACTTATGATCCGGACTTTCCTAATTATGATGGACGCTTTGAGGTAAATGGCGTGTCAAGTGTTATCAACGCAACAATGGCTATAACATCTATCAATAACCTGAATGACAATTCAACAATAAAAGTATTCCCTAATCCGGCCAATGATTTCATCAATGTTTCTTCTGATCAAAATTTCAGGAAGATCAAGATGTTTAACAATACCGGCCAGGTAGTTATCGACCTCGTTGCGACGGGAAACGACTTCCGCATGGATGTTTCAAAATATGTTAAAGGATTATATTTTATACAAATCGAAACAAGTGATGGCTACATCACGACAAAGCGCATCATTATCGAATAACCTCTCAAGCAAATAGATTAAAAAGAGGCTTGGTTTAGCCCCTTAATTATGTAACTCTTAATTAACTGGTAGAGATTTCGAGTCATCTACCGGGAGACAAGAAACCCGGTAAAAGCCCTGAAGGGAATTCCCTTCAGGGCTTTTTTGATTGTAAGGGGTGTGATCCAAATTGTTTTAAATAAATCTGCTTATTTAGTATTAAACTATGGCACGAATAGGGCCATCGATACAACTGACCACGGACGAATATCAAGAGCTTCTACCATGGGTCTATCACACAAACTCCGATAACATTTAATTTCTGATAAATAGAATTAGAAAAGTACATGAATTTTTCAATAGACTAATCTTGATCATAGAAATCCTTTAACACAAAAAACGCTTTTTTCTTTTTACCGTCTTCGGAAATAAGTCTTTTTCGCCATCTCATCACTTCGGCAGGCTCAGTGCAGGCTGTTATTTTTTCGACACGTAGCTATGGCTATGCTTCTCAGATGTATGACAAATTCTCACCTGTCAAAAGAATTTGAAGATAGCATTGTGATATTTGTCGTGCACCCTGCTTCTCAAAAATGCCTTGATCTGACAAAAAATACATCATAGTAATTTCTCCCATTGGATGTCTTTAACATAAAAAACAAAATTTAGACAGCTCCTAAGTGCTTGCTGATTATCTCTAAAAGCTCTTTTTTATTGAAAGGTTTTGAGATATAATCGTTACAGCCGGCTTCAATTGCTTCTTGTTTGTCTCCAAGCAAGGCATAGGCCGTTTGTGCTATGATAAGCACATTTTTATTAAACTTCCTGATTTCCCGTGTTGCATCATACCCATTCATTTTAGGCATTTTAACATCCATCAAAACCAAATTAATTTCCGGGTTATTTCTACATATTTCGATGGCTTCTATTCCATTTTCTGCAAAAGTGATTTTTCGGAATGTATCTTTAATCATAGCTTCAATAAGCTCTGAACTAACATCATCGTCCTCCACAATAAGTAAATTCAGGTTTTCCAGGCTTGCGGGTCCATTGACGAAATTTTCAGGCTTTTGTCCCAATTCATTTTTTTCTGTTTTCACATAAGGAATTGTAAATGTAAACGTTGACCCAATTCCTTCTTCAGATTCTACAAAAATTTCACCTCCGAGCATTTCAACATAAGCTTTTGATATGGCAAGGCCCAATCCTGAACCTTCAAACGCCCGCTCATCTCCAATATCCGCCTGTTCGAAACGATTAAATATTGCCTTCATCCTATTTTCAGGTATCCCAATTCCTGTGTCTTTCACGAAAAATTCCAATTCGTCAGGCTCACTGTCCGCTTTTAATTTGGTTGTTGATCTTGCCGAAACACCAAATTCTATTGAACCTTTTTCTGTGTACTTAATGGCATTTTTAATAAGGTTAGTCAAAATCCCATGGAGTTTATGGCTGTCTGTAAATATAGTCGCCTGCTCATGCGAGAGTGAAGGTTCGAAAAACAACGACAATCCTTTCATTTTTGCTTCGGCGCAATGGAATGAATAAAGTTCATCCAATTCACTATTTAAAGATGTTTCAGTGGTACTTACCACCACTTCTCCTGCTTCAATTTTTGATATATCAATGATATCGTTGATGGTATTTAGCAGCCTGTTACTGCTTTTGTTAATGATGGCCGAGTATTGATCAATTTGAATCCTGCTTAAGCTAGGTTCATTAAGCAAGTCGATAAACCCCAGGATACCATTCATTGGGGTACGTATTTCGTGGCTCATATTGGTAAGAAATGCACTCTTAAGCCGATCACTTTCCAATGCTTTTTCTAATGCTTTATTAAGCTCTTCTTCGTTAATTTTTTGCTGGGTAATATCTTCTCCAATTTTAATATAATTAATGATTTCACCTGATTCATTTAAAATAGCAGAAATGGATGCTGCCTCCCAAAACAATTCTCCGTTTTTCTTCTTATTGTGGAATTGACCTCTCCATATTTTGTCAGATACTACTGTTTGCCACAGGTCTTTATAAAACGAATCCTTTTGTTCTCCCGATTTTAAAATACTTGGTTTTTGTCCAATTACATCGGTGCTGCTGTAGCCCGTTAATTCGGTAAATTTTGGATTAACATATTCCAGTTTTCCTTCGGTATCGGTAATCGCGATTAAGGATGGGCTTTGTTGCACCGCAGTAGAAAGTTTCCTAACACTATCTTCAGCTTCCTTTCGCTCGGTGATATCCTGAACAGATGATTGATAACCCACAATGGTACCGTTTTCGTCTTTAATGCTTGTTGCAAAGCCATAGGCAAGGAATGTCGACCCGTCCTTTTTCTTTGCTATATAATTACCCTCCCACTTGTCTGTTAGGCCAAGGGAAGTAATTATTCCTGCTGCTTCCCCCTGGTCCTGAAAGAACTTTACAATACGCTTACCCAGGACCTCATCCTTGTTCGAACTACCCCACATCTGTATGAAAGCATCATTAACCTCAGTAATGACACCATCAATATCTGCAATGCTGTTGGCCGCAATTGAAGCATCGAAGACAAGGTTCTTAAGACGGAGCGCTTCCTCTGCCCGTTTACGAATCGAAGTATCTATTGATACTACCAAAATATGATCAATCCCCCCCTGCTTATTGTGAACCGGAGTAATTGTTGCTTGAAACCACAACTTATTGCCTTTCACATCCTGGATTTCACCTTCCTGTATTATCGTTTCCCCAGTCTCCTTAGCTCTGTTCAAATTATCTCTCATGGGTATATTGAAAGAATCAGGAAAAAAGGAAAGAGGATAAGGTTTCCCGTAAAACGCTGAAACATCATCGATCTGAAGAGCGCTTACACCAGCATTACTCATGTATTGCAGATTAAAATCGAGATCGAGGACTTTAGTACATACTGGTGAATTTGCGAGCCAAGAACTAATTTTAAATTCTGATTTTTCTAATTCAGCAATTTTTGATTCTAATTTATTGATCTTGATTAGAAGCTCTTCTTTGGTCTTCACTTCTTTGTTAGTCATATGATTCCCTATCATCCTAAAAACATATTTAATTTTTACAAATATACGATATTTTTAAGCTGATGCTTGGAAATAGGATAAAATGGTATATCTATTGAAAGTGGTACTTAGCCGGGTGCTTATTTAACAATGCACCTAACTTATTTTCATCCCGAAATCATACCCGTTCGATTTCACATTGTCAAATCCATAAACGGATACCCTGGAAGGTTTTTTCAGTATTATGTTTTTATTAACTGTTTCAACTCTCGACAAATTGATGTAGCATTTCCGGTTTAACACTTTTATCGGCGAACAGGGTTTTTATTGAATCGGTTTGATTTTTAAATCGCTGGCTAAAGCCCTGTATATTTACCAAAGCCATCGTCTTTGCTGATTCCTGTAAATCCGGTAAATATCTTATTGCAATCGATAATCCGATAAATAGCAATTTTAACATTCGGGAATTAAATTGATTTATCAAGAACACGAAGGAACATTCCATCACTGGTTTTAGTAAATCCAATCTTTTTGAGGTACCCGGCATATTTTTCACTTTGCCCCGGAGAGATTACTTTATCAAAACCATCATCAATAAACCTCCGCCTTAACCGCAGGTAAATATATCTTCCGTTTTTAAAATCACGGTATTCAGGGATCACATAATCCAGGCCTACCTTTAAAACATTTCCATCTTCGCGATGTGCTAAAAAAAGACCTGCTACAGCCATGTTTCTTAAAACAAAAAAACTAACAGTGTTCATTTCTGGCTCATAGCTAAAACCCGGGAAAAACTTTTGTATTTCTTTATTATGAAACTCAAGGAACCGAAGTAAATATTTGTTGTCGGCACGTATTTCAAGTGTTTCAAATATTTCTTTCTTACTGTAAATGGTATAAAGAAAATAGATGTCGATTAAAGTAATAAAGCCATTCAGAAAACCCACAGGTAATGCCCCAATCATAAAACCATATGTTGAGAAGGTAGTTGCCCCGATTAAGTTTACCCATCTAAATTTTACAATAGAGGTCATTGCAAGTGATATAGCAATTATTACAGATGCTACGTAGCCAATCCATTCGAGTATATTTATTTCCATGTGGCAAGTTTAAGGTTTTTTGGCAATCTTTGGTTGAATTAAATAATGATAAAAGTACACGGATTTCCATACAGATTAATTTTGAATCAATATAAAATAGCACCCTCCAACTACCTTTCGCCTACTAAAACCCCCTCCAACTCACTGATTTGAAAAGGGTAAAATTTTCATCCAGAACTCATATACGATCAATCTTAATTTAGATCGTTTTAAAATTTAGTATCAAGGCTTTACGCCTGTTAAACTATGTTTACTTTTATGCCTTTCATCCGCCTTCGCCAAATAAGCGATATAACTACTAGCTAAGACTGAAGCATCCGAGGCTTCGGCGGACAAAAATGAGTGGATTGTTTTTTGGTATGGAAGTTTAACTTTTAAGCATAGCTCACACGGTCAATTTGAATAATTTTGAAAAATAGGTAATATGCGTATTGCAAGGATCAAACAGGAAAAAGAAGTTGTACAACAGGATGTAGTTGATCTCTCATTGATCGATGGCCTGATTGCAAAATATAAAGACAAAAAGGGAGCATTAATCCCGCTGCTCCAGGGCACCCAAAACCTTTTCGGATATATACCGCAGGTGGCTTTCGAAAAACTATCGAAAGAAACCGGGCTTGATTTGAGCGACATGTATGGCGTGGCTACTTTTTATGCCCAGTTCCGGCTCAACCCTGTGGGCAAGCACGTGATCAAGGTTTGCCACGGAACTGCCTGCCATGTGCAGAATGCATCCAAAATTACAGAAGCCCTGCAAGAGTCATTGAAGGTTGAGGATGGAGCTACCACCGAAGATCGAATGTTTACCCTCGAATCGGTAGCCTGTCTGGGATGCTGCTCATTGGCCCCGGTGATGATGATAGGTGACAATACCTATGGTAAACTCACAGGAAAAGAAGCCGTGAAGATTGTGAAGAATATCAAGATAGAGGAGAAAAAGGAAAAGGGGTGATGGAGTAATGGAGTGATGGGGTGATGGAGTAATGGAGTGTTGGAGTGTTGGAAAAATGGAAAGTTGGAATATTGGAATAACAGTGAATAGCAGAAACCTGACAGAGTCCGACGTAGGAGGTCCTGTCAGAGTTAAACCAGAAAAAAAACGAATCTTGAATATCGAATACTGAATGTTGAATTGGAAAAAGTGAAATATTGTGCAGTGGCGCTCTCTACACCGCTTCGTGGGAGTTGGAAGGGACTCGCAGGAAAAATGGATTTTGAATTATAAAAATTGTACCATCCATATGATGGATATAAATATTGACTTAGAATGGAAAAAACCAAAGTTATCGTAGGACTTGGAAGTTGCGGCATTGCTGCCGGGGCCAACAAAACCTATAACAAGATAAAGCAACTGCAGGAAGCCGAAAACCTGGATTTCGAGCTAAAAAAAACCTCTTGCATCGGTATGTGCTTCCGCGAACCATTGGTGGAGATTATCGACGAAACCGGTTCGTATATTTACGGAAATGTTGATGAAGATACGGCTGTTGATGTACTCGAAAAGCATGTAATCAACCATGAGCCCATTAAAGAACTCGTAGTAAAAACCGATCTTTTCGACACCCCCGACAATAGTTTTTTCAAAGACCAGGTAAAAATCACCCTCAGGCATTGTGGCTACATCGACCCTGAATCCATCGAAGATTACGAAGCAAGCAATGGCTATGAAGCGATTAAGAAAATTGCTGATGAGGAAATCAGCCAGCCTGATGTGATCGACATGATCCTGCGCTCAGGCCTTAGGGGCCGTGGCGGTGGCGGCTTCCCAACTGGGATGAAATGGAAGTTTGCCCTCAACAGCCAATCCACCGAAAAATATATCATTTGCAATGCTGATGAAGGCGACCCCGGAGCATTTATGGACAGGTCCTTATTGGAAGGCGATCCCCATGCTATCCTCGAAGGAATGATCATTGGTGCTTATGCCATTGGCGCAACAGATGGGGTAATCTACTGCCGTGCCGAATATCCGCTGGCTATCAAACGCCTCAACATCGCCATCGAACAAGCCCGCGATCGTGGCTACCTCGGTGAGCACATTATGGGTATCGAAGGCTTTAGTTTTGACATTTATGTAAAAGAAGGTGCCGGCGCTTTTGTTTGCGGTGAGGAAACTGCGCTTATTGCCTCCATAGAAGGTGAGCGGGGCATGCCCCGTAAACGCCCGCCCTACCCTGCTGTTAGTGGACTTTGGAAACAACCCACCAACATCAACAATGTGGAAACCCTGGCCAATATCCCATGGATTATTACCAATGGCCCTGAAGCCTATTCAAAATATGGCACCGAAAAATCGAAAGGAACAAAAGTTTTTGCTTTAGCAGGAAAGATCAACAATTCTGGCCTGGTTGAAGTACCTATGGGTATGAGTATCCGCGATATCATCTTTAAATTGGGTGGCGGCATCCCCGAAGGTAAAAAATTTAAAGCCGTTCAGTTGGGAGGCCCTTCCGGCGGATGTATCCCCGAGTACCTCGCCGACACTATTGTAGATTACGATTCAGTGAACGCCACAGGTGCCATTATGGGATCGGGCGGTATGGTTGTGATGGACGAAAGCACCTGCATGGTGGATGTGGCCAAATTCTTTTTGAATTTCACCAAAGAGGAAAGCTGTGGCAAATGCACTTTCTGCCGAATCGGTACCAAAAGGATGCTTGAAATATTAGAACGCATTACCGAAGGCAAAGGCGAAGAGGGTGACATTGGAAAACTGGAAGAACTGGCCTATCAGATAAAGGACAACTCTTTGTGCGGCCTGGGCCAAACTGCTCCAAACCCCGTACTCACAACATTGAAATATTTCAGGGACGAATACACCGCCCATATCATCGAAAAGAAATGTCCGGCCAAAGTTTGCAAAGCGCTGCTCCACTACGAGATCATCGCCGACAAATGTACCGGTTGTACGGTCTGCGCAATAAAATGTCCTGTAAAGTGCATTAGCGGCGAACGTAAGCAAGCACATGTTATTGATCAGGAGTTATGTATCCATTGCGGCGATTGCTACTCCAGGTGTAAATTCGATGCAATTACCATTTCTTAATTTGAAAATAAACTCAAAGACATAAAGAGAAGATGACTCAAAGTTTAAATATATTACTCAACGGAAAAATAGTTAGCGGAAAGCCGGGCGAGACCATTCTTGCGCTGGCCGAGCGCAATGATGTTCATATCCCCACCTTATGTAACGATCCCAGGCTCGACCCATATTCATCATGTTATGTTTGTGTGGTTGAAGTGCAGGGCTACCGTGGATTACAGCCAGCCTGTTCAACAAAGATCATGGAAGGGATGAAGATCGACACCGACACACCACGAGTCCGTAAGGCCCGTAAAACTGCCCTCGACCTGATGGTGAGCAACCACTATGCCGATTGTGTTGCCCCTTGCAAAGAAACCTGCCCGGCAGGTGTAGATGTTCAGGGATACATTTCCCTCATCGAAAAAGGATTGTACAGCGAAGCTATCGGACTTATTAAAGAGGTGAATCCTTTGCCGGCAATTTGTGGCCGTGTTTGCGTGCGGCCATGCGAAGCTGCATGCCGCAGAAACCTACTTGGTGAAGGTAATCCCGTAGGTATTGATTACCTGAAAAGGTTTGCTGCCGACAAAGACATTGAAGCTGCCGAGAACCATTACAAACCAGAAGTGGCCCCTTCTACCGGAAAGAAAGTTGCGATTATTGGTGCAGGCCCCGGAGGATTGTCAAGCGCATATTTTCTTCAGCAAAAAGGACATCAGTGCGATATTTATGAGGCAAGCCCCCAATCGGGTGGATGGCTCCGCTATGGCATCCCCGAATACAGGTTACCCAACGATATCATCGATAAGGAAGTTGAAGCAGTAACTGAATTGGGTACACGGATATTTTACAATAAGAAATTTGGGGATGATGTTGGCTATGCCGAATTACAGGAACGTTATGATTCAGTAATCCTGTCCATTGGTTCGCAAAGAGGAACCCTGATTGGTTGCGAAGGTGACGATGCTGAAAATGTGTTTTCAGGAATCGATTTCCTAAGGAACATGGAGATGACAGGCCAGCGATACGATTTCAGTAAGAAAACAGTGGCTGTTGTTGGTGGTGGTAACACTGCGATGGATTGCTGCCGTACTTCGGTGCGTTGTGGTGCCGAAAAAGTTTATGTGATATACAGGCGTACTGAAAAGGAGATGCCCGCCAATCCTATCGAAATCCATGAATCGAAATTGGAGGGTGTTGAGTATTTATTCCTCACCAATCCTACCAAAGTCAACAAAGATGAGAATGGAGCCGTAAAATCAATTACCTGTCTGAAGATGGAATTAGGTGCACCTGACAAGTCAGGACGCCGGCGCCCGATACCTATCGAAGGATCAGAATTTGATTTGGAAGTGAATTATATCCTTGCCGCCATTGGTCAGAAAACAACTATCAATTTCCTTGAAAATGTGAACCAATTTTCACAAAACGGAGAATTGAAAGCCAACCGCTGGGGTGATATCGATGCCAATCCGGCAACACTCCAAACAGGCATACCTTCTATGTTTGCTGCCGGCGATGGTGTTAGTGGACCTGCAACAATCATCGAAGCCATTGCTCAGGCTAAAGCAGCTTCAAGGAGCTGTCATCAATTTCTCACCAACCAGCCTATCGAAGCTGAGAAGAAAGAATTTATCAGCCGAAAGGATAATTTTGCAAAGCAAGATCCTAAAAACTATGTTGGCCGCTACCAGGAGCAACTCCGGCACGAAATGCCCACACTTTCTCCTGACGACCGTGCAAACTTCAATGAAGTGGAACTGGGGTATGAGGATGAAGAAATTACCTTAGAAGAAACCCATCGTTGCCTGGAGTGCGGTTGTAGTGCCTACCATACCTGCGATCTAAAAGAATACAGCACACAGTATGATGCTGTGCAAGGAAAATTTGAAGGCGATTTTAAGGAATATGATGTAGATTATTCGCATCCTTACATCGAGATCGACAACAACAAATGTATTTTGTGCTCGCGCTGCGTCAGGATTTGTAAAGATGTAGTAGGTGCAAATGCCCTTGGTTTGGTTGATCGTGGTTTCGAAACACATGTAGCCCCCAGCATGGGAAATTCACTCACCGAAACAAACTGCGAGTCCTGTGGCATGTGCATTTCGGCTTGTCCTACCGGGGCCATTTCCGAAAACGTAAACTTCAAACCAGGACCGGTTAAATTTGATACCATCGAAACAATCGACAATATTGGTCCTGAAGGTTTTGAAATGAACCTGCACCACAAGGCCGGCTACTTCATGCAAGCTACCGGTCGCAAAGGTGATGTGAATAAAGACGGAAATATCAGCCGCCAGGCCAAGTTTGGTTACAACTATCTCAATGATCCGTCAAGGATCACCAAACCCCTTTTGAAGCGCAATGGTAATTTTGAAGAGATCACCTTCGACCAGGCATACAATATTATCGCCGAAAAGATAAAAGGGGTCGAGGCAGATGAAAACGCTTTCTTTGCAGGGGCACGCCTCACCAACGAAGAATTGTACATGGTCCAGAAATTGGCAAGGGCCGGAGCCAAAACAAACAATGTTAATGCCTTTCATTACATGGGACGCGGGATTGGTTATGGCCAGAATGCAATGGCCAATGTACCTTTCGATCAGCTTCAAAATGCAAGTAAAATTGTAATCATTGGTTCGTCACTAAACATGGATCATCCACTGGTCAACCATATGATTTTTAATGCAAGAAACCGTTTTAAGGTACAGGTTGAACTGGTAACCACCGATGAAGAATGTGGACTGGACCATAAGGTGGATAGGATACACCGAATTGGCTCCTATTATTATTTTGCCAAAGCTGTAAACTATTATCTCCTATCAAGTGGGCTGCAAAACCAGATGTTTATCAACGACCGTTCGCTGGAATACGAAACCTACAAATCGAATTTACTTGCAGAAGACTTTGACGATTTGTTTGAAAAGTCAGGTGTTTGTTGCATCGATGAACTGGCTGAATTTGCCAAGGGTTTCAACAACGAGATGAATGGTGTGCTTGTATTTTCCGAAAAAGAAGTATCATCCAATGTATGCCTCGAACTGTTTAACACTGCTATTATCACCGGCAAATTAGGTAAAACTGCGCAAGGAATTGTTGCCTTAAAAGAGAAGAACAATTCGCAGGGCATCATCGACATGGGCGCCTGCCACAAAGTAGCTCCAGGATTCCAGCCGTATGACGATCCAAAGGTTATCCAAAAGCTGAAAATGAAGTGGGGTATAGACGATATCCCAACAAACATCAACAGCCCATACAAACTACTGAAGGAAAATAAACTGAAAAATATTTTCATTTTTGGTGAAGATCCTGTTGCATGTGCAATCAACAAGCCGGAAGTTGAAGGCTGGTTTGAGAAACTTGATTTTATGATGGTGCAGGATTATTTTCTTACAG
Source organism: uncultured Lentimicrobiaceae bacterium (assembly GCA_964490385.1). Taxonomy (GTDB): domain Bacteria; phylum Bacteroidota; class Bacteroidia; order Bacteroidales; family 4484-276; genus 4484-276. The sequence continues at coordinate 14,190 of CAZBDF010000042.1, forward strand.
AAACTGCCCAAAAAGCTGATCTAATTCTGCCAGCGTCCCTACCCTTTGAAATTGGGGGAAGTTTTACAAATACACAAAAATATTTACAGAAATTTGATGCAGGAATGGAATCAGCAATCGAAGAAAACTCACCGCAGCAATTGATCAATCTGATGGAAAAACTTGGTGTAAATGGTTTTGCCAACATGGAGGAAGCGCTTTGGGAGGTATTCACTTTGCTACCACCACCTGCTGATCCCGAGACAAGGAAATACCAATTGCACTCAACCGGACGCGACAACTACAACCGACAGTTCAATCATGGTTGTGATATCGTGAATAAAAGGTTTGATGATGAATTTGAAGCCGCATTTGAAAGAGAAGAATAGAAAATAGATTTTAAGATTTTTACAAAGGCCTGACTGGAACAGAAACAGTTGGGCCTTTGTTTTAATAATTGCAGTGTGTTATATTAAACCGTTACCTGCAAGCAAAATGAACGATAGTACAAATTTGAAGATATTGTCTTGTATTCTTTGCAATAGAATAAAGTTTGTATTTTTGTATTCAAAATAAGATAGAGATAGAAATAATATGGCTAAAAAGAATCAATCAAAAAGATTAACGAATCAACATAAAGAGTCTAAAGGTGTTGTTGGTATATTTGGGGATGAAGCAAAATCACACGACATAACAGTTGGAAAAATTTCACATTTTGTAATTGAACAGCTTGAAAAGGAGTTTCCTCAATTATCATTTCAATACAAAACAAGCATAAAAAAAGAAGAAATAAACGAAGCATTAAAGAAAGTTGACCCAGAATTAGGACAAACACTTTTTGTATCAAATTCAAGTATTATACCTGATGGTGGGATAATAGAAGTAAAAGACGATAACGGTAATTGGAGAATCGTTTTAGTATCGGAAGCTAAACATCAAGGAAAAGACATTGAAAATATCAAAATGGGTATACTGGTAGGTAAGGAGAACAATCAAGACTTGATGGCTGCTGGTAATGCAATAGAAAGGTCGCATAAAAACATATCTGAAATTGCTAATTTAATGTTATCTGAATCTCATTTTCCTTATATCATATTTCTTGAAGGCTCAAATTTTTTAACAGAGACTATTTCCATTAAAAGACCCGATGGAAGGGTTGTAACGCTTGAATACAATTCAGGAATGTTAAATAGAATAGATAGATTAACCTCTGCAAATTATGGAATGCCTATTAATACCAATTTGTGTGAAAATAAGTTTGTCAAGCATAAAGATAAAACAATTATGCTTCAAGCAACTTCTATATACACACAAGGGAATGGAGAAAAATGGGATGTCAAAAAAATGTTTGATTTTATGCTTGAAATATCTAAAACCTCTCTTAAGGTATTAGGTAGTGAAATATTTAATCAGATAACCAAAAGTAAATAACTAAAAAACAAAAGATTTATTAAATCAATATAGATTGAAAATGGCAAGAAATGCAACAAATGAATTACTACAAAAAGCTAAAAAATCTAAAAAGGACGAGTTTTATACACAACTTTCAGATATAGAAAGTGAATTGCAACATTATAAAAGTCATTTTGAAAATAAAGTAGTTTATTGCAATTGCGATGACCCACGAATTAGTAATTTTTTTAATTATTTTGCTTCAAATTTCAAAGAATTAGGTCTAAAAAAGTTAATAGCAGCTTTTTATAGAGAGCAAGTAAGAGATTTATTCAATACAGAAGAAGATGAAAATGGTTTTTTCTTTGAATATACAGATACAGAGGGCGAAAAAAATAAACCAAGTTCAACTGACATAGTTTACTTTAAAGGGGATGGAGATTTTCGTAGTGAAGAAAGTGTTGAACTATTAAAGCAGTCTGATATTGTTGTTACTAATCCACCATTTTCATTATTTAGAGACTATGTAGCTCAATTAGTTAAATACGATAAAAAGTTTTTGATAATTGGCAATATTAATGCAATAACCTATAAAGAAATTTTCAAACTAATTAAAGAAAACAAGACGTGGTTAGGAATAAATCTTGGTAGAGGTATTTCTGGTTTCATTGTTCCCGAACACTATGAACTTTATGGAACAGAGGCTCGGATTGATAGCTTAGGAAACAGAATAGTTTCACCAAACAATTGTCTATGGTTAACTAACTTAGATACTTCTATACGTCACGAAGATATTGCTCTCACAAAAAGATATTTTGGAAACGAAGCTGAATATCCAAAATATGACAATTATGATGGAATTAATGTAAATAAAACACAAGACATTCCATTAGACTTCAAGGGGGTTATTGGTGTACCAATAACATTTTTACATAAATTCAATCCCGACCAATTTGAAATAATTAAATTCAGAAAAGGGAATGATGAAAAAGATTTATCAGTAAATGGGAAATGTCCATATTTTAGAATATTAATTAAGAATAAACGAATACAAACTGAATTAATTGAAAAAAAGGAATGCCAGCAGGTAACAAATAGGCATGATTATTCGGCAAAGCCGCATTAATCCTGCCTAATGTTGGA
>CAZBDF010000043.1:0-2530 GCA_964490385.1 uncultured Lentimicrobiaceae bacterium
GAAGTTGATTATCAATAGCCCCATGCTTTAGCATGGGGTTGGATATTGGAAATGTTAGTAGTTTTGGCGGAATTTTTGTGTTTTCAAAACAAAAATTATGACAAAACGTTTTGCTTACCAATGAGTTAACAATTATTATTACTGCTGAGTAGTAACGGATTCTTTAATAATATTAGAGTTCGTTGTCCACCCTTTGTAGTAAATTGAATTTGGTTAAAATCCATATCAAATCCCTCTCCATCAAAAGTTACCCAGCGATCGGACTGATAGCTAAGTTGGTCAATACCTTTTTTGAAGGAAGTTTGCCCTTCTCTTTTCACCAAAAGGAAAAGTCCGGGTTTGGCAAAATTGAGCAAAGCACCGGATTCGCATATGACAGCTTGGTTTTTTGGAATAATATCCATTAGGATTTGGAAAGGTTCTTTGATTTGTCGATCATGGGTTTGAAGGTAATATACTTTGTTAGCCCCGGCCCTCAGCATGCGTGAACTGTCTTTTTGTGAATCGGTGTTGGTTTCTTCAATGATGACATAATCTGAAGTCTGTGCTATAATTTTCTGATCATTTTCTTGAATATGCATGTGTGGGGATATTTTAATTCCAACCACATCATGGTTTTTCGCAAACTGTTTGATCAGGTTACAGGCAAGGGTAGTTTTGCCAACTTTACGGCCTGTTCCGGCAATCATAAGTAGGTTTGATAAATCCACTAAACCTTCCAGGTTTCCAAATCCTGGAAGGTTTGGCGCTGGAAGATTTTTACCCTCCAGTACCAGAAGTTGATGTTTGGAATTTACATTAAAAAAAAGTGTAGGGTCAAGACCATTTCCTAATCCTGTTTGCACTTTTTTAGTGGAAACTTCTTTTATTAAATCAAGAATTTTAAAGTTTCCGGCTTTAATGAATTCCTCAAAAACCGGGATTGTATTTTTATTATAAACTGCGCAAAGTGGTTCGAAAAACTCCTTTTCATGCCAGGGGATTGTAATATCGAAACCTTCGGCATTGTGGATAAGCATTGAAACTACTTCGTGATTAATCAAGGGAGTATCACATGACAATATGAAATTGAGTTGATTTTTTGATTTTAACAAGCAGGAATAAATCCCGCCCATGGGGCCACAATTTGGATAAATATCTGAAATAACAGGATAAGCCAAGAAATTATATGCGCTTGTATTCGCACTTATCAGGATTTCATCACAATGAGGGTTCAAGGCATCGAGGGCATATTCAATCAGGGGTTTGTCGTTAAATTCTACCAATCCCTTTTCCATTCCCATGCGACTGCTTTTTCCGCCTGCCAAAACAATTCCCGTCACCTTTTGCTTCATATGTATTTATCCCTTTTGTGCAAAAATAGAAAAAGCCGCCCTGCAAATTGCGGAACGGCTTTTTTTTGATAAAATTTTCTGAACTCAATAAATCATCAGTGGATTCGCATATAGATTCGTAATGAAACTTACAATCTGCACAATTATTGTTAAATTGTTGTATTGTTAAATTGTTTAATTTCAGCAATATAACAATTTAACAATCGCATCCTTTATTAATGAGTTCTTGCGATTTGGAATTCTCTAAAATACTGAGTTCTGCAATACAGCTTACTTTTCCATAGGATTGGCCGGATCGGCTGCCCACTCGTTGTAAGCACCATCATAAACTTTTACGTTTTCGTATCCTGCACCGGTGAGTGCAACATAAATTGGGCATGCGCGCACACTGGTTACACAATAAGCGATAACTGTTTTGCTTGGATCAAGTCCATGCTTTTTTGCAACAGCTAAAATCTCATCATTTGATTTGAATTCACCGTTTTCTTGTAGGAATTCTTTGTATTCGATGTTGATTGCTCCCTTGATGTGACCTTTACTAATAGGTTTTTCTGATGTTCCATCAAATTCACTAACTGCCCTTGAGTCAACAACAATAGTATTGGCATCTTTAAGGCCAGCCTTAACTTGATCGATGTTTGCAATGATGTTCATGTTTGGCTTGGCAGTAAAGGTTTTTGCTTTAACAGGAGTAGCACCCGGTGTAAGTGGAACCCTTGCAGCACGCCAGGTTTTTTCGAGGTCTTTGTGCAAAACTTTTACATTTTCAGCACCCAGATACTTGAGTATCCAATATACACGGCTGTCGTACTTGCTTGACCCATCATCATAGATTACAATAGCATCAGTGTTGCTAACACCTTTTTTACCAAAATAGGTAGCCAGGTCGTCATCTGATTTAATCAAGCCTTCGATAGCCCCATCTTTATAAAGTTCTTTGTGAGGAATGTTGATGGCGCCCCTTACATGCCTTTTGCCATAGTTCTCAGCGGTATTGGCATCAATTACAACAAGTTCTTTGTTCTTTTTTAATTCGGCCATAAAATCTTTGGCCGTAATTACATCTTGTGATTTTACGTTTACGCTGCATAAGATGAGTACAGCAAGAAATCCAAAAAATAGTCTCATGATATTCACTTTTTATGGGTTAGAAATTTGTTTGTTGTTAGTTTTAATTGTCATTTAGCTTCGCTGTC
>CAZBDF010000043.1:2630-16610 GCA_964490385.1 uncultured Lentimicrobiaceae bacterium
ATTGATAGTCATTTAGCTTCGCTGTCATTGATAGTCATTTAGCTTCGTTGTCATTGATAGTCATTTGCTTCGCTGTCATTGATAGTCATTTAGCTTCGCTGTCATTGATAGTCATTTAGCTTCGTTGTCATTAAGTTTTTATCAATGACCACCAATGACTACAAATAACCATTAATGACCATGAATGACTTTTTCAATACAATAAGAACTTTGTCTAAAACCAGACAGAATTTTTTTTTGCTATTAAAATATCACCTGTAACTGCGCAATGAATTTGTTGTTTGGCTTGTCGTTACCGGAAAAATCGTTAATTACATAGTTAAGTTGGAGACGGGTCCATTCGTTGAAAAAATAGTTGATGCCCAGGGTGGTTGAATTTTTGATGTTGTCGTCAACTTCGGTATCTGGTTCATAACTTTGGAATTTAACAACAGGTTGAACGTTCCAGGGTGTTTTGTAAAGGAGCATGGCATAATAACCATTTTTCTTTATATCACCTTCAATAGGTGTAATGGTTGGTTCTTCACCACATCCGCCACCTTCAAGTTTAAATCCATCATCCATGCCCCCAATATATTCTCCCTGGAGAAGGAAGTTGAATTTTTCTACAGAAAGTTCAACACCAAAGCGGGTAAGTTTGTCTGAATTGTTATCAGCCAAAACACTTCCATATTTGTAGCTACCGCCAACATGCAGCCAGCTAAATGGTGAAACTATCAACCTACCTGTAAAATCTTTCCGGCGGTTATTGTCAATTTTATTCATTCCGGTACCATTGGTGAAAGCAATTTTCCATTGCAACATCTCAAATTCTTTGTTGAATTTTGCCCCACCGTAAATCATTACACCCAAATCGCGGAAGGGAGATGCAAGTTCGTTTACAACCAGTGAACGGTCGATGGTGTGCAAGGACTGACATGGAGTAGAGAGTTCTAATCCGAAAGGCATTTTAAACTGACCAACAGTGATATTTGCCCATGGGCCAAGCCTTTTCCAGGTAATAAAAGCGTCGAGCAGATAAGGGCCACCGATGTAGGGGCTAAATTCAGCAAGAACATAGTAAGTAAAATCATAAGGTATAGATCCGGTAACACCCATTCTGGCGCGTTGAAAGTAAAAGCTGTTTGTGTATTTACCATCAGCCTGGTCAATTTTCCATGAGGGTTGTATATAACCTATAACACTAACGCCATCGTCAGATTTTGGCTCCATACATCCCTGACCTTTCATTACTATGGGTGAAAGGATCATAAAAGCAATTAAAGTGATAAAGATTTTTTTCATTTGTAAAAAGTTATAGTTATTAATTTTTTTGTTTTAGAAAATGTTAGGGTAAAAAAGAAATCCGCAACAGAAGTTGCGGATTTCAAAGTGTTTTATTTACCACCTGTTGTCAGTGGGTAGTCTTTGGTAGCAGCTGTGGTGAATTTGTGGGCTGTAAGGTTATCATAAATCATTCCATTGGCACCATAAACAAGGCTGTAAGCATCATATCCCATAACAGAAAGATAAGCGGTTAGCATTGATGATGTTTGGCCAGTCCAGCAATAAGTTACAACTTTTGCTGTACCATCAAGGGATGTATATTCGCCAGTAGCTAATGTTAAAGGCTTAATGCGGTGAGCAGTTTTGATGTTTCCATAAGTTTCAACATCTCCTGCATCCCAGAAATTGTTAATGAAATAGTTTGTTGGTGTACCAAGTACTTCAGCATTGGTAACAGTTTTAAAACCATTTGTCAGCATTTTGCTAATTTGTTCTTTCAGGATTTCGGCACCATCGTCCGATAAATATTCAACTTTTGGAGCAGTCATTGGACTATCAGCAGCAATGTCACCAGTAGGAACAATCCAATTAGGATTACCTTCGGCTGCATTTCCATTGGCGATAGCATTATTCCAAGCTGTAGCTGTAGTAGCATTCCATGAGCACATTCCCCACAACATTACTTTGGCATCAGCATATCCGCTTAAACGGAGTGCCATTACAGCATGTCCGGCAGTTTGGCCAGAGTAACATACCACAACAATTGGTTTTCCTTCAGCATCAGCAGCCGTAGTTACTACATCGGCAAGTGGAGCATTGTGGGCCCACTCGATACGGTTGGCTGCAAAATCATCAGCTTTACGGATATCAATGATGTAAACATCGTTTCCAGCTTCAGCATCTGTCATGGCATCATATACATCAGTAGATGTAGTTGTCCAGCCAACTAACACATCACTTACATCCATGTTGTTATCGATCATGTATGTCTTCAGTACATCAAAACGATCCTGTGCTTCTGGTTGTGGGTCATCACCATCATCACTACAGCTGTTAAGCATGATCATTGGTAAGAGTGCAAAAATTGCAGCAAATTTTAAAAGATTCTTCATAATAAATTTAATAATTAATTTAACAATAGTTTAGTTTACTTTATAAAAATTCGTGTTATACGATTAACATTTGTTTTTAAATTAACAATGGGTGATAAAAAAAATGCAACAAGTGCATAATAATTATCAAACCATTTTTAAGAACTCAATTTTTATTTCAAATTCAGGATGCAAAAATATACTGTAAACTGTCTGACAATTAACAAACAGCATATGTATCGGACAATAAAATAATTGTCATGGGTCATAAAAAAGATGATCTATATCATAAGAATTGTAGTTAGGTAATGTACATTTGCTAGCTGATATTTAAAAAGTATGACAAACAAGTATTTAAATACATGCTCAACTGTAGTCGTGGACAACACATGCTTCGATATGCTGACCGATGAGCAGAAGCTTATTATTGAAAAGAACAAAGTAAGGGTTAGCTATAATAAAGGTGAAACGATTTGTAAACAGGGGTCTCAGGCCACACATGTTTTGATTTTAGAGGATGGCCTGGTGAAAGTTTATCTTGAAGGTAAACCAAAAAACCTGATACTTAGCATCATTCCATCCGGGCAGATTATTGGGCTGCCTGCGATATTCGATAGCAACAAAACTTTTATTTATTCGGTTACAACCTATGTTGACTCTGTTGTACAAATGATAAATATTGATGTAATAAAGCACATGATATCAATTAATGCCCAATTTGCCGGTCGTATTATTAATATATTAAACGAAAACACTGCACAAACTTACGGTAGGTTTTATTGTTTGATGCAAAAACAATTGCATGGCCGGATGGCTGATATTTTGCTTTGTCTTTCGCACCGTATTTATAAAAGTAAAGGTTTCCAACTTCCTTTGTCGAGACATGATTTGGGCGAACTTACCGGGATGTCAACCGAAAGCGTCATCCGTATATTCAAAGATTTTAAGGACGAAAAACTTATCAGTGTAAATGCAAAATCCATTGAAATATTAAACGAGGAAAGGTTACTTATGATTAGTGATAAAGGGTAGGGGGGGAGTTCGCAGTTCGCAGTGCCGAAAAACCAGAAATCTCTGATTTCATTGTTTTTCGAGCATCCTCGAAAAGTGGCGAAAATTGAAAATTTTCTACTTTTCGGGATCTTCAGTTCACAGTCCTCAGACTCTCAGTTTGACCGGAAATCTGTTATCCAGCATTTATTCTCGCATTCCTATCATTTAATCATTGCCACATTCTATCATTCAATCATTCTCTCATTCAATCATTCTCACATTCTCACATTCAATCATTCATACCTGAGGGCATCAATAGGATCGAGTTTGGCAGCTTTTTGGGCTGGGATGATCCCAGAAAAAAGTGCAACTATAAAACAGATGGCAACTCCCATTAAGACCCACAACCAGGGAATAATAAAGGTTGCTTCAAGTAGCATCGAAACAACATTGCCAATCAGTACCCCCAAAAGAATTCCAAAAATGCCCCCAATTTGTGCGATTACCACCGATTCAATCAGAAACTGATTTCGTATAATTTTTCTAGTTGCACCCATTGATTTACGTATGCCAATTTCCCGTGTGCGTTCAGTTACTGATACCAACATAATATTCATCAATCCAATAGCAGCACCTAAAATAGTAATGATACCGATCCATACAGCAGCAGACTTTATTTTCGCTGTATTCTCGAAAATCATTTTTATCAATTGGTCGCTCTTAGATATTTCAAAATCATTTTCCTCCCAAAGATTGTTTTGCCGAATGATCCTGAACAAACCGGTTGCTTCACCCAATGCCGCATCAACCGCAGTAATATTGTCGGGCATAACATTGATGGTAAACGACATGCTCGCACGCGAGAAATACTGACGCGCGTTATTTATAGGCAGCAGGCAATTTCGGTCGGGAGTAAAGCCCATGCCAGAACCCTTTTCTTTAATCACTCCAATAACCCTGTATTTTCCGGGCCCAATCGAAATGACTTTTCCAATAGGATCCGATTTGCTGCCAAACAGGGTTTTGGCAATTTCACTTCCGATTACAGCTACATTGGATCCCGAAAAGACTTCGTGCTGGCTGAAATTCCTGCCCTGTGCAATTTCATTGCCGGAAGTAAGGATGTAATTTTCGTCGGTACCAATAACCAATATGTTGGGGTTGGTTTTTTCTGATTCGAATTTTAATGTCGCAGTACCGGTTGCATAAGTAAATACCGAAACGGAGGCCGGGAAACTAAACTGCTCCTTAAATTCCATTGCCTGTTTATACCCGATAGGTTCGAAATAGCGGGCGCGGGTGGAACTATGGCCAACCTGTATGCGGGAACTTCGGTTTTTAATGGTAAAAGTATTCGATCCCATCATTTGAAGGTTATCCACGAGACTACCCTCAAGTGCGCTGATGGCAGTAAAAATACCTACCAGGGCCATGATGCCAAAAGCAATAATGAGTACCGTTAGCACTGACCGCAGAATATGGCTGCGTATAGACTCGAAGGATATCCTTATGTTTTCGAAAATGAGTTTGGTCTTCATGTGGCAGATTCAATTTTAAACTGAGCCGTGAAATTAGAAAATAAAACGATAGCTGGGATGAATTATGTTGTAAGTGAATGAATTTTTTGATTGTGGTGAAAAGTGAATAGTGATTGGTGAATTGAAATTAGTGACAGGTGACAGGTGACTGGTGAACGGTGATTGGTGATTGGTAACCCATACGGGCTCCTTTCAGTCGTCGGTGATTGGTGATCAGTAGTCGGTAGTCGGTGATCGGTGATCGGTGATCGGTAGTCAGTGATTGGTAATCGGTGAACGGTAAATGGTCAAACGCACAACGCAAAACGCAAATCGCGCAACGCAAAACGCACTACCTTGAATGTTTCCACCTGCGGTGCGACCAGAGCCAATATGCAGGTTCATTCTTTATGGTATCCTCCAGCATTTTTACATGGGCAAATGTGATCTCATTTTCTTTGGTGGTTTTTGGATCATCAAATAGAGGTGTGAACTCCACTTCATAGTATCCACGTTTAACCTTGTGTATGTTCATAAAAACTACCGCATGGCCAAATTTGCGGGCAATTTTTTCCGGGCCTGAATAAAACGGGGTTTCACGGTTCATAAATTTTATCCACAAAGGATAATCTTTTGGCGGGGATTGGTCACCTAAAAACCAGGTGATAAAAAGTTGCTTTTCACGTTCATGCTTTAAAATTACTTTATAGCTATCATTCATGGCAACCAATTCTCCTTTGCCGGCATACCTTTCCCTTATGTTCTTTATCAGTTCGTTAAATCGTTCGTCTGCAAGCGGTTTGTAGATAGCAAGATATTTATGTTTGATCAGTGAATCAACGCCAACCATCCATTCCCAATTACCATAATGTCCTGAAACCAGCACAATATTCTTGTTTTTTTTGTAATAATTGTTCAGGACATCGATATTCAAATAAACAAAACGTTTATTAAGTTGGGATTTGCTCAAATGCAATACTTTAAAGGATTCCAGCATAGAATCACAAAAGTGGTGATAAAAGGCCTTTTCAATGGTTTTACGTTCAGTTGCTGATTTTTCAGGAAAGGCAAATTGCAGGTTTTCTGTAACAACCTTTTTGCGATAAGCAAAAACATGATATAGGAGAAAATAGAAAATATCTGAGATAAGATATAAAATACTAAAAGGGAGCAGTGTGATTGTCCAGATTATACTATATGCGATATAAAAAGAAACAAGTTTCATTTCCAAAAAATCCGCTATATTTTACTGCCGTAAGCAAGGTCACCAGCATCGCCCAGGCCTGGAACGATGTATGCCTGGGCAGTTAATTCATCATCTATGGCTCCTACCCATAACGTAACTTCGGAGTTCGAAAACTTTCGTTTGATGTAATTCACTCCTTCGATGCTTGCCAATACAGCAACCATGTGGGTGTGCTTTGGTTTCGTTTCTGCTATTAATTCGCGGTAGCTAAGGCCCATCGAAATGCCCGTAGCTAACATCGGGTCAATGATAATTAATTGGCGGTTTTCCAGGTCGGGTTTCGAAACATATTGAATTTGTACCTCAAAGTTGCCATCTTTATGGTATTTACGGTAAGCCGAAACAAAAGCATTCTCCGACTTATCAAAAAAATTAAGCAGGCCTTGGTGGAATGGCAGTCCGGCCCTTAAAATTGCTGCAAGCACAGGGTATGCTTTTAAAGTTTTTTCCTGGGACGATCCAAGTGAAGTAATCACTTCTTTTTCTTCATAATCCAGTTTTTTGCTGATCTCGTAAGCAAAAATTTCGCCCACACGTTCCAGGTTTTTCCTGAACCGCAGGCTGTCTTTTTGGATTTCAACATCCCTGAGTTCAGCAATGAATTGGCTGAGCAAGGAGTTTTCTTTACCGATTATGTTGACCATGGCTATAGCTTTTTTGCAAATATAGGCATTAACTTCATCCCTTACTAACACTCAAAAGTTAATTGAAAGTTAAATCAGTAAGACTGTAATTTCAGAAACGATAGTGAACTGATATTACTAAGTCGAACTGATCCCGAGCAAAGCCGAGGGATCTTGGGGCATATTCCCTGTCCCTTGGGGCGAATCTGAAAATAATTTTTTCGCTGATACCTCGACAGCTTGCGGCGAGGTAGTTCAATTTGTCATCGAAACTTTTTTATCAGTTCAAACATGGATTTTAGTACAGGGTTTAATTTATTACATTCATAGTGTGGGTAGCTTAAATCTTTTGCCCCAAAACTTTTATAAAACCGCGCCAGGTTGGTATCGTTTGAGCCTTCAAAATCGAGGGTGAGGTGCGAGTGGGAATTGTCGCTGATAAAGCTGTCAATAATCAGCGGCATGGCAGCATGTTCGCGGGCATAATCGTTGGTGGCCGAGAAGTAGAAAATCACTTTTTTGTTTTCCTTTACAAAAAATGCACCTGCACACAATTCGTTCATTTCGCTATAAGCACCAACTACCTCAACAATTCTTTTGTAAATCATCACGTAAATCATGCGTCTCAGTAGTTCGTAATCATCTTCAGTAAGGTTATCCAAATCCTTGCCTTTGTTCTGCTTGAACAAGTCAATCACATTTTCGGGCTTGATGTTTTTAACCAGCGTCACTGGCGATTTTTTGGCTTTCTTCAGGTTCCTTTTTAGGTTGCTTGAATAGTTGGAAGCGATTTTTTCGTAGGAGTTGATCAGGTCTAGCTCGTGGTTCAGCCAGGGCTTAATCTTCCCCTCTTCGCTTTTAAGCGGATTGAATGAGTTCAGGTTAATATCAATGAATTTGAATTTCCGGGGAATTGAATTTAAAAACCGCTGCACAGTTTCTCCGGATAAAATAGATTGGGAAAATACCCCCAACTGCTGTGTAAATCTGGGTTGAAACAGATAGTTGATGCCAAACTTTTTTCCGGGGGTGAGCGGGAAAACACGCTCGTAATCATCCTCCACAAGGGCTTCCCAGTTTTCGTTCACCATATCAAGGTACCACGAAAAAGCATAAATTCTCCCGTTAAATGAGTTGCTGATGCAGTCATCCCACTTCTCGGTGTTTACTTCGTCATGCTTCAGGTATTTGATCATTTGTAAGTATTTTGAAAGCTGTCAAAAGTAAGCATTATTAGAAAATGGAAAGGTGGAAAGATGGAAAGGTGGAAGTCATTGATGGTCATTGGTAGTCATTTATTGTCATTTGTGGTCACTGGTGGGCATTGATTGTCATTGATAGTTATTGATGGTCATTTTGCAATTAATGATGGCGTTAGCAAATGACGTGCGAAGCACTATTGACAGCGAAGCAAATGACAGTGAATTACTCGTTTAGTTCATTATTGATTATTGTTGCTTAGCTAAAGCTCATTATGGAATGATACTGTTTCATAATTTACCTATTTTCGTGCAAAATTTATTTTTTCGAAATGATCAAAATACTCACAGTAGTTGGGGCAAGGCCACAAATTATCAAAGCAGCAGCATTGAGCAGGGCAATTCGGAATAGCTTTAGTAGCCAAATTACTGAGCTTCTGTTGCATACCGGGCAGCATTATGATGCCAATATGTCGCAGGTATTTTTTGATGAACTGGGCATTCCCGAACCAGACTATAACTTAAATATTGGATCGGCAAGCCATGGTGTGCAAACGGCTGCAATGATTGTTGGGATTGAAGGAGCGCTTGTAAGCGAAAAACCTGATTTCCTGGTGCTGTATGGTGATACAAACTCGACACTGGCCGGGGCAATTGCTGCATCGAAACTTAAAGTACCCATCGTACATATTGAAGCCGGTTTACGTTCCTTCAACAAAAGTATGCCTGAAGAAATTAACCGGATTTTGTGCGATCATTCTTCAACATTTCTTTTTTGTCCGACAAACACCGGTGTTGCAAATTTGTTGATTGAGGGATTTGATTTGGAGAATGAACACCCTTTTACAAATGATAATCCCGGTGTTTTTCATTGCGGCGATATTATGTACGACAACAGTCTTTATTTTTCTGAGCTAGCCGAAAAAAAATCAAAAGTTCTTGAAAACCATAAATTGGATCCGGGAAAATACGTTTTGGGTACGATACATCGCGATAGCAATACTGATGATCCTGAAAAGCTTAACTCAATTTTTGTAGCTTTAAATCAAATTGCTGAATCAGGTGTAAAGGTTTTTTTGCCTTTGCATCCCCGTACGTCAAAAATGTTGAAGTTAAATCTCGACAAACAACTTCTATCAGAAATTGAGTCAAATCCCCAACTTATTATCAGTACTCCGGTTTCATTCCTCGATATCATTCAACTCGAAAAAAATGCTGCAATGGTAATTACCGATTCCGGTGGTGTTCAAAAAGAAGCCTATTTTTTTAAAAAGCCTTCTATTATTCTTAGGCCGGAAACAGAGTGGGTAGAAATTGTTGATTATAGGACAGCCATTGTTACTGATGCTGATAAGGACAGAATTATTGATGCTTTTGCATTTTTCTCAAATAAACCAGAGTTGAATTTTCCCCCTGTTTTTGGTGATGGAAATGCTGCTGAGTTTATTTGTGAGAAGATATTGAATTCAATCTAGCATTAGAATTAAATTTATTCAAAATAGATATCAATGAAAAAAATAATTGTTTTAGGGGTAGGCCTTGTTGGTGCACCCATGGCTTTCGACCTGGCTAAGTCAGGTGAATTTGATGTTACTGTTGCTGATTACAGCGCGGCATCATTACTAAAATTTAAAAATAATCCACAAATAAAGACCATCGAAAAAGACCTTTCGGATGCGGTAAATGTTAGTGCATTGGTTAAGGGTTATGATATGGTGCTGAGTGCTGTGCCTGGATTTATGGGTTTTAATACACTGAAAGCCGTAATTGAAGCAGGTAAAAATGTAATCGATATCGCCTTTTTTCCTGAAGACCTTTTTGAGCTGGACGAGCTGGCAAAGCAAAACAATGTGATTGCGATTTCAGACATTGGCGTTGCGCCGGGTATGAGCAATGTGTTGATTGGATATGTGGACCATTTGCTGGACAAGACCGAAAAGGCTGTAACTTATGTTGGCGGTTTGCCCAAAGTGCGCGAATGGCCCTACGAATACAAAGCTGTATTTTCACCGATTGATGTGATTGAAGAATATACACGGCCTGCCCGCTACATTGAGCATGGAAAAATGGTGGTCAAGCCCGCACTTTCCGATCCTGAATTGCTAAATTTTCCCGGTATCGGTACACTCGAAGCATTTAATAGCGATGGGCTCCGCTCACTTGCCGATACTATTGATGCACCTTATATGATTGAAAAAACCCTACGCTACCAGGGACATATCGATAAAATGAAAGTATTACGCGAAACGGGGTTTTTCGATAAGGAACCCATCGAAATCAATGGGGCAATGATCAGTCCTCTGGAATTTACTACACGCTTGCTTTTCCCCAAGTGGAAACTTGAAGAGGGCGAGGAAGATATAACTGTGATGCGGGTGATTGTTGAAGGGAAGCGTGATAATATAAATGTTAGTTACGTTTACGATTTATTTGATACTTACAATCCCACAACGAAAGTTCATTCGATGGCAAGGACGACCGGTTACACAGCCACCATGGCATTGCGTATGGTATCTGAAGGGTTGTATTCGCGCAAAGGTGTATCTGCGCCTGAGTTCATTGGGAAATATCCCAAATGTGTAAAGTTCCTCCTTAATGGCTTAGCTGAAAGGGGAGTGGTTTATAAGGAAAAAATCACTGAAGGATAAGAAAGTTACATGTTGCAGGTTACTGAATTAATTTGAAAATTTGGCAATGTGCAAATTTGTAAATTAAAGCCGTTTCTCAGATATGAAAACCGATTTTTTGTACACATCATGAAACGATTAGGAACAGTGGCTTATTTAGGGCTTGATGAAAAACCCCTAATTCATTGGTCTACTAATTTTTGCCCCATAACAATATTAAAGCTAACGATCTGGTTTTGTGTTTTTCAGCAAGCCCTATTTAGGATATAGCAATTATGCCAGAAGTTATAAGTACCAAGAAAAAGCAAAAAAAGCTGCATCCCCGCAAGGAGCCTGTAAAGCGTAACTTATGGGGGCATCTCGAAAAACTTCGCTGGCATATCATCCGGTCCCTGCTTGCCGCAGTTGTACTTGCAATCCTGGCTTTCCTTAACAGGCACATTATCTTCGATGATATACTGCTTGCACCCAAAGGTGTCGATTTTCCGACCAATGTATTCTTTTGTAAAATCGGAAATTTATTGAATATTGATGCCCTTTGTTTTAATGCCGAAGCCCTCAAAATTATCAACGTAGATATGTCGGGGCAGTTTTTGACCCACCTTTTTGTGTCGCTTGTTGCCGGTATCATAATGGCATTTCCATACATTCTTTTCGAGACATGGAGTTATATTTCAGCAGTACTAAAGATAAGAAATAAGGGAGCTACATTCTTTACCATTGGTGTTGGAACGATATTGTTTGTTGCCGGTTTATTGTTCAGTTATTTTTTAATCGTCCCGCTGACTGTAAATTTTTTGGGAACTTATTTTGTTAGTAGCGAAGTGCTGAACCATGTTACTTTGGGTTCCTACATTGGGACCATCGCATCGCTGGTTCTGGGTGTTGGGCTGATTTTTGAGCTGCCCATTGTTATCTTTTTCCTGTCAAAGTATGGATTAGTCACACCGGCATTTCTTAAGCAAAAAAGAAAATACATGATCGTAATACTGCTGATCATTTCAGCAATCATCACACCGCCCGATGTGATCAGTCAAATAATGGTGTGTGTACCTTTAATGATGCTTTACGAAATCAGTATTTGGGTTGCGGCCAGTGTATCCGGAGAAAAGAAGATACATGTTAAAGGTTAAGCTTGCTTCTAAAATTTAAACTCCAAATGCCGAAAAACCAGAAATCTATGATTTCATAGTTTTTCGAGTCCCGGATTCACGAATCCGAGGATTCGGAACATCCTCGAAAAGTTACGAAAGTTGAAAATTTTCTACTTTTCGGGACTCCAAACTCCAAACTCCAAACGCTCTTACGTGTAAAGGTAGCGCTTAATATTTTTCTTTGGTGTTTTTACAAACTCCACATCCGTAAGTTCAATATTTGAGATTTGCTCATATTTTGATAATTCTTTGTTCAGGCTTTTGATGCTTTCACGCATTTGTTTTTCGGTTTGTTCAAAAGTCAGATCTTCCTTTTCCATCGCTTCCCTGTCGGGATAAATCATTGCAATCAGCTTTTCTTCGTGGTACTTTACCACACATTCCTGTACATTGGGCAGGTCACTAATTTTGGCTTCCAGTTCTTCGGGGTAGATATTTTGACCGGACGGGCCGAGGATCATGTTTTTACTCCTGCCCTTGATATAAACATAACCGTCATTATCCATATAGCCAAGGTCGCCGGTTTTGAGCCAGCCATCTTTTGTAAATACTTCTTTAGTAGCCTCTTTGTTCTTGTAATATCCCAACATCACATTGTCGCCTTTCACAAGAATTTCGCCCACTTTGTCACTTGGTTTAGCAAGGTCAATCTTCAACGACATTCTTTCGACAGTCTTACCACACGAACGGTAACGTGACTTTTCCCATCCTTCGTAACTAATTAAAGGGCCACACTCTGTCATGCCATAGCCAATGGTAAAGCGGAAGCCAATTTTCCTGAAAAACTGCTCAACATCTTCACTCAGTGGAGCCCCACCAATCACTACTTCACGGAAATTGACCCCGAAGGTTTGGGTAAGTTTTTCTTTCACTTTCTTTTCGATAACACCTGAAATGACAGGCGTTGCCAGTAACATTTTCATTAACGGTTTTTCAAGCGAAGGCAAAATGCGCTTTTTGTAAATCTTTTCGATAACCAGTGGTACTGATAGGATCAGGTTAGGTTTAATTTCATCGAAGGCTTTGGTGACGATTGCCGGCGATGGGATCCTGGTGAGAAATGTGGTATGGCATCCCATGGTGAAGGGGAACAGAAATTCAAAAAGCATTCCAAAAACATGTGCCATCGGTAGAAATGAAACGATGGTATTTCCGGGTGCAAGTGGCATAAATTCCTGGGCAAAAATGATGTTGGAAAAGGTGCTCCTTCGCGGGAGCATAACTCCTTTGGTAAAACCCGAAGTACCACTGGTGTAAGATATGATACATGTACTTTCCTTATCGAAAGAGACAAACTTTATATCTTCGAGCTGCAATGGACTTTCATCGGCTTTCTGCCTGGCTTTTGCCAGGGCTTTTGAAATTTTGTCTTTTTTCTCCCAAATCAGAGAATAGTCATTAGTGCTGAGGATTGCCTTTGGATCCTGCAAATGTTCTTGCTCAAGCTTTTCGTAAATATTTGGTGCGATAAACAAAAGTTTACAATCAGAATGATGGACAATGTGATAAATATTATCAGCCGAAAATTCATTTAAAACCGGGACTACCACTGCTCCATAGGTGATGATGCCTATAAAGGTAATTCCCCAAAGTGATGAGTTGTTACCCAGCAGGGCAATATGATCTCCCTTTTTTATGCCTGTTTCGTCAAATAATTTGTGTAGGAAGCAGATTTTTTTTGCTACCTCTTCGTAGGTATAGGTTTCGCCCTGGTAGTCAGAAAATGCTGGCAGGGCCCAGTTTTGCTTTATTGATGCAGCAAAAAGATTGTTGAGTTTGTCAGTTTTTTGTTTCATAGCTTTTTGTTTTATGCAAACTTACGGAAAAAAACAATGATACAATGATTGAATGCGAGAATGCGAGAATGCAAGAATGCGAGAATGAGAGAATGTGAGAATGTGAGAATGTGAGAATGCGAGAATGATGGAATGATAAAATGATAAAATAGTGGAAAACCAGCAAACGCCAAACACTAAACGCCAAACACCAAACGCATAAAACCCTAAAACAAATAATTCAAGCCAATATACAAACCACCTGTACCATCTCGTTTGTCGGCAGCCAGGCCATAATCGAAGGCGATGATGAAATTTTGGTTCATGGCGATGCGCAGGCCAAGCCCATAGGCCACGTGGAAACTTTCGGTGCCAAAATCGAAATATTCAGATTCGATAAAGCCAGGGTCATCAATTGCTTTTACTTTGTCTTCAATTGGGACGAATTTGGTAACTCTCCCGGCATCAGAAAATACATTCAGTCCAAAA